>NZ_JBHMDN010000014.1:0-76084 GCF_042431195.1 Cohnella cellulosilytica | reverse complement strand
ACCTTCTTCTTCGCGTAAGTTGGGTTCGCATCCGGTTTTCAAGGCGCAAGCCTTGTGAGAAAGCAATCTGGTCTGGTGATGAAGGCGGAGGGGTTCCACGCGTACCCATCCCGAACACGACCGTTAAGCCCTCCAGCGCCGATGGTACTTGGACCGCAGGGTCCTGGGAGAGTAGGACGTTGCCAGGCTGGATTGATTTTTACTGCTTACCATTCCCTGATAGCTCAGTTGGTAGAGCACTCGACTGTTAATCGAGTTGTCACAGGTTCGAGTCCTGTTCGGGGAGCCATTTGGAGAGGTGTCCGAGTTGGTCGAAGGAGCACGATTGGAAATCGTGTAGGCGTCTAAAGCGTCTCGAGGGTTCGAATCCCTCTCTCTCCGCCATAGTTCCCAGGTGAGCATGGCCCCTTGGTCAAGTGGTTAAGACACCTCCCTTTCACGGAGGTAACAGGGGTTCGAATCCCCTAGGGGTCACCATTTTCTGAAGACAAGAAATTCCATAATTTGAGGGTTGCATTACATAGGCGATATGAGGTATGATAAGAAATGTCGCTTTGATAAGCAACATGCTCAACAACGACGCGGGGTGGAGCAGCCCGGTAGCTCGTCGGGCTCATAACCCGAAGGCCGCAGGTTCAAATCCTGCCCCCGCAACCAACATTCATCTCGGCTCATTACCGAGTACGCGCGGAGCCGTGGTGTAGAGGCCTAACATGCCTGCCTGTCACGCAGGAGACCGCGGGTTCGAATCCCGTCGGCTCCGCCACTTTCCCTTAACGGGAGCATGTAAGGCTCGATAGCTCAGCTGGTAGAGCAGAGGACTGAAAATCCTCGTGTCGGCGGTTCGATTCCGTCTCGAGCCACCACTTAAACCATTCAATATTACGCCGACTTAGCTCAATTGGTAGAGCAACTGACTTGTAATCAGTAGGTTGGGGGTTCAAGTCCTCTAGTCGGCACCATTTCACTCCTAAACGTGGAGGATTAGCGAAGTGGCCAAACGCGGGAGACTGTAAATCTCTTCCTTCGGGTTCGGTGGTTCAAATCCATCATCCTCCACCAGTATGTCTTTACTCCATAGGGGCATAGTTTAAGGGTAGAACAGCGGTCTCCAAAACCGTTAGTGTGGGTTCAATTCCTGCTGCCCCTGCCAACTTGATAACGGATTGATTCATGGCGGTCGTGGCGAAGTGGTTAACGCATCGGTTTGTGGATCCGACATTCGGGGGTTCAATTCCCCTCGACCGCCCCATTGTTTCTTCGAAAACAAGCTTTGGGGATTAGCCAAGCGGTAAGGCAACGGACTTTGACTCCGTCACTCCTAGGTTCGAATCCTAGATCCCCAGCCATTTATATGCGGAAATAGCTCAGTGGTAGAGCATCTCGTTGCCAACGAGAAGGTCGCGGGTTCGAATCCCGTTTTCCGCTCCATCTCAATCTTGAATCTGGCGCCATAGCCAAGTGGTAAGGCAGAGCTCTGCAAAAGCTTTACCCCCAGTTCGAGTCTGGGTGGCGCCTCCAAAAACCTCAAAGCTTGCGCCCTTAGCTCAGCTGGATAGAGCGTTTGACTACGAATCAAAAGGTCAGGAGTTCGAATCTCTTAGGGCGCGCCAGTTAGAAAATTGCATATGCCGGTGTGGCGGAATGGCAGACGCGTTCGACTCAAAATCGAATGGGGAGACCCGTGGAGGTTCGAGTCCTCTCACCGGTACCATCTTAATAAACGATGGCTCATTAGAGATATTCTCTAATGAGCTTTTTTATATTTTGCGCGCCTAGCGAAGTTAGGCACAACTAGCCGGTGGAAGTCCGGTCGAGGTAAGAGCCAAGTCGCCTTGTAGCTGACGGGCAACTGGTGGAGAGATCCTAAGGTTGAAGCCCCGTGACAAAGTAACTCTGCGGAGTGCGAGCAAATCGACAGGCCGTAACATGAAGTGAATCCTGCCGCATCGTCAAAAAAGACCTGAAAAGGACAAGAGAGTGCCGAGCCCCGGAAATATGGGCGAAGGCCATGGAACGCGTGAAGCCCTTGGAAGTGCAGCGCGGAAGAACTCTCCGGTGTATGGGGAACGGCATGCCGAGAAAGTTGTGTCTGGAACTAGGGAGACCCTCCCCCGCACGATATATTTTTTTTCGTAAGGAGCAGACCTATAAGCCCAAAAGGTGAAGTGGCGAGCTGCGGGAAGGGAGTCGGAGGGGGCAGTAATACCGATGAAGTGAGGACAACAAAACCTTGCGGAGGGAAGGGCCCCTGCTTTGTTCATGTACTTGGAGGAGGTAAGAGTCAGTGAATGCAGCCAAACCTGCTAACGACGCCAAAGTAAAAGCTCAACAACTCCAACAAGCACTAAGCCTTGCAGCCAAGGGAAATCCGCGGCGGCGATTTCATGCGTTATACGACAAGGTTTACCGCAACGACATCCTATGGGAAGCATGGAAGAGGGTCAAAAGCAACGGCGGAAGCGGTGGAGTGGATGGAATGACCATAGACCACATCGTAAAAACCATCGGCGAGGAACGATTCGTGGACGAAATCCAGACAACGCTGAAGAACGGCGAATACCATCCGCTGCCCGCAAGGCGCAAGGAGATTCCGAAAGCGGACGGCAAAATGCGACCGCTGGGAATACCGGCAATCCGGGACAGAGTCGTGCAAATGGCGACAAAAATAGTGGTGGAACCAATCTTCGAAGCCGACTTCAAAGACTGCTCATACGGATTCAGGCCCAAGCGCAGTCAGCATGGGGCGATCAAGCATATCCGCCGAGCCGTGAAGAAGGACGTCAACTGGGTGGTCGACATCGACATTCGCGGTTATTTTGACAACATTGCCCATGACAAGCTGATGAAGCTGGTGGAACAGCGGATCAGCGACCGAAGGGTACTGAAGCTGATCCGGCAATGGCTGAAAGCCGGATTCGTGAAAGATGATCAGTTTCACGAAACCGACTTGGGAAGTCCGCAGGGCGGCGTCATTTCACCCTTACTTTCGAATCTGTATCTGAACTACCTGGACACGATTTGGGAGAAGAAGTTTGCAGAGACGGGAACGATGGTGCGATACGCCGATGATCTTGTGATTCTGTGCAAAACCAAGGAACAAGCGCGACGAGCGATTGACGTGCTCAAGGCGGTATTCGGAAAGCTGGAAGTGGAGATGAACAAGGAAAAGTCCAAGCTCATAAACCTGTGGGACGACAAACAGGGATTCGATTTTCTGGGGATGCATCACCGGAAGATACCGAAGAAGCTGAAAGGAGACAAAACGGTCTCCATTCTCCGCAGTTACCCTTCCAAGAAGGCCATGAAGAGCATGAGACAGAAGGTGAAGGAAGCGACAGAGCCGAGAAACCGCCTTTACTGGACAATGAACCACATGGTGGAGGAATTGAACCCCAAGATACAAGGGTGGAAGAACTATTATGGGCTCGATGTCTTTGCCAACCTATTCCTGAACAAGATCGACTGGTACATCCGAAAACGTCTTACGCTGTTCTGGAACAAGAAGCGCAACCGTCGCAACAAGCATGGTAGGTCCAAGCAAGCCGCTACGGCGGCACAATTTGCAGGACTCAAGAAACTCGCCAGCTAAAGAAAGTACCGCAACGCTGAAGGATGAAGAACATCGGAAAGCCGGATGAGGGAAAACCTCACGTCCGGTTTGATGAAGGGGGAGCTGAATAAGTAATGGAGGGCCCACGCCCTCCAAGAAAGTTCAGTTCTCTACTCTACGATGATAGGATTTGATATTCAATTAACTACGTGTTAAGTTAAGCAAGGAAAGATCATCCATAGATGGTCTTTTCTTTTAAGGAGGGTATAAGCATTGACAAGCGTTCTCGTAGTCGAAGACGATGCGCATATGTCGGAAATGATTTCAATTGTTTTGAACCATGAAGGATTTCGTGTCCGGGGAGCGGTCAACGGCAAAGAAGCGCTCGCCGAAATGGAGAGCTCTCCTGCGGATTTGGTTTTGATTGATGTCATGATGCCCGTCATGGACGGGTGGGACTTGTGCCAGGAGCTGCGGCTCTTGAACCCCGAACTGCCGATTATCATGATTACGGCCAAGCACGAGACAAGTCAGAAAGTGAAGGGATTCGGCCTAGGCGCAGATGATTATCTGGTCAAGCCTTTTGACCCGCAGGAGCTGGTGGCCCGAATCAAAGCGGTGCTGCGCCGGTACCGGATTGCGGCCGACAAGATGGTTAGATTGGGCAGCTTCAAGCTGGATCGGCTTCGGGGGACGGTTTCGGACGGGACCGTGAATTGGAACTTGCCGCTTAAGGAATTTGAACTCTTATATCAACTTGCGAGTTATCCCGGCCAAATCTTTATGCGAGACCAGCTAATTGAAGCGGTATGGGGCTTCGACCACGAAGGGGATGAGCGGACGGTCGATGTTCATATTAAGCGGCTGCGGGAGCGATTTGCCGCCTATGCCCACTTTTTTCGCATCGAAACGGTTCGCGGTCTCGGATACAGGTTAGCGACGGAAAGCTATGATTAAGAGCTTATACTTAAAAATTGTACTGCTCTTTTTCGCAGCTGTGGTGATAGGGATCGGAGGCGCCATTCCGATAACCATGTATTTGTTTAAAGATCGGCTTACGCAATCAATCCAACAAGAGTATGCGGTGCGAAGCGAGCTGATATCCGATGCTTTTTCCCGATTGGCGCCAGAAGAACGCGATCCATTTTTACAACAGTTGTCCGAAAAGCAGAAGATTAGCCTATGGGTATACGATCGGAATGGGCTTCGCTACGCTTATGGTCCAACAAACGAACTCAGCCTGACAGACGAGGATATCCGCCGCATCCAGAGCGGCGCCGAAGTCGTGAGTCGCACATCCGTGCTGCCCCTACCGACGAGCTTGCACATGGGTTTCCCGTTACGAACTGCGGATGAACAGTTGGCACTCGTCATTCATCCGGAAGGTACTCCTAATTCTCAGTTGTTTATGATTTTGGGCGTTTTGATTGTGATTGTCATTGCGATCGCTAACACCAAGTTTATCCTTTTTACTAGCGTAGTGGTAAAGCCCTTAAAAGCATTGACAGCCGCAACCAGAAAAATGGCCAAGGGAGACTATAACATCCGGCTTCAGACAAAGAGCAAAGACGAGTTGGGCGTCTTGTCGAAGCAATTTCAACAAATGGCCCACGAGATGAGCCAAGTCGAAAAGATGCGTCAAGAGTTTGTTTCCAACGTATCCCACGAACTTCAAACCCCGCTGGCGTCCATTTCGGGTTTTGTCTCCATCTTGCAAAGGGGCGGTCTTGATGAAGCCGAGCAACGGCGCTGTCTGAACATCATCCGGCACGAAAGCCTGCGGCTGTCCCGGCTGAGCGAGAACATGCTCCGACTGGCGACGATGGATTCCAACCAGCTGCCCTTTCATCCATCGCTCGTTCGACTGGATAGTCAACTGCGCCGTATTGTCGTAGCCGCGGAGCCGCAATGGGCGTCCAAACGCTTAAATATTCATCTGGAGCTTCCAAAAACGACGATTCATGCAGACGAAGACCTGCTAAGCCAGGTGTGGCTAAATATTTTCAGCAACAGCATCAAATTTACACCCGAGGGCGGGGACATCTTCATCGAACTTCAGGCTGAAAAGGGTGAAATCGAAGTCCTCTTCCGGGATACCGGAATGGGCATGACCGAGGCAGATCGCAAGCGTGTCTTCGAACGCTTTTTTATGGCGGATAAATCGCGCAACCGCGAAGCGGAAGGGAGCGGACTGGGACTTGCGATCGTCAAGCGTGTTGTCGAATTGCACGCCGGACGGGTCGAGATCGACAGTGCCCCAGGAAAAGGAACGACGGTAACCGTTGCTCTGCCGGCTATGTGAATCAATCAAACAATCGAAAAGAGGATCAAAAAAGGTGAACGATTTCGTTCATCTTTTTTACATTTCCACCCAATTCATTCATGTTGCGTTCATACAGGGTACGTAGTATCGGTTGCGAAAGGAGACTTGAATTCACGAGAACTTACTGGAATCAGCGGAAAGTCTATATCACTTTAAGTCAAAGGAGATGTCTTCTATGGTAAACGAATCATGTATCGTACAAACTTCTCTTGGCTCGCTTCAGGGGATTCGAAAAAATGACGTCATTCAGTTCCGCGGTGTTCCCTATGCCGAAGCGCCCGTGGGGGAGCTGCGCTTTTCGCGGACACGTCCTGTCGCTGCTTGGACCGGAGTTCGAGATGCAAGTCATCACGGCTTTATTTCTCCGCAGCCGCCTTCTCCATTGCGCCAGGCCATCGGAGAAGCCTCCGAACCGCCTCAAGGGGAGGATTGCCTATCGCTCACGATCTCAACCCCTGCCATCGATCGGGAAAAACGTCCTGTTGTCGTTTGGGTGCATGGCGGACATTATATGACCGGAGCCGGTTCGTTGGACTGGTACGATGGAGCGGAGCTTTCCAGGGACGGCAATCTGGTTACCGTAGGCGTCAATTACCGGCTTGGAGCTTTTGGATTCTTGCATTATCCGGGAGTTAGCGATGGGAAAATGGGGATTTTCGATATTCTCGAAGCTTTGAATTGGGTTCAAGATCATATTGCGCATTTTGGCGGCGATCCTGATCAGGTCACTATCATGGGGCAATCCGCGGGAGCCCATGCCATTATGTGCTTACTGGCCACCGGAGGGGCACGAGGTCTCTTCCGCAGAGCAATTCTGCAAAGCGCGCCCGCAAGTCTGGCTCCGTTATCGGAAGCAAAAGCAGTTGAACATGGAAGCCGGCTGTTGGAAATCTTGAATGTGAATCAGAGGGATCCACAAGAAATTACCGCCCAATTGAATTCCGTATCCCCTGCCCAAATCATTCAAGCATCGGGGAAATTAGCTCAGGAAATTGCGCGCTTCGGTCAAATTGACCTTCCTTTTATGCCTGTTTTTGATTCTCTTACCACTTCGGAACGTTTTATCGAGAGGGCTGCAAAAGGGGCCGGCGAAGCAGGCATTGATCTCATTCTGGGTACCAATAGAGAGGAGGCCAATATTCTTCTAGGGAACGTCAAGAATCTCGATCCGGCTTTGGCTAACGAACGTTTCGCTGCCTTGACCGGGAACGAAAATGCAATCGAGCAATACCGCCGGCGGCGGCCCGGTAGCGCGCCCATCGCTCTAGTATCTGACCTCATTACTGACTATGTGTTCCTGCTCCCTGCTCTAAGGTTAGCAGAGGCAGTTCATAAAGCCGGCTCGCGTACATGGGTATATCAGTTCGATTGGGCACCGCTCGGCTCTCCTTTTAAAGCGTGCCATGGCATAGAACTGCCGTTTATATTCGGAAATTTTGAATCGTACAAAGATGTACCGGTATTGCAAGGAGCTAATCCAGAGGTTGCTGCCGATTTAACAGCTGTTATGCGCAAGGCATGGATTGGATTTATTCAAACCGGCAATCCCGGCGCTCCCATCCCATGGCCAGCTTATGAGCCGGTTCAAAGAAAAACCATGCGATATGCTTCCATTGTCGGTACTGTAGGCGACTTGGCGGAGATAGATCGTCTCTATACATGAAGGGGAAGGAAGAGCAATGACAAATAAAACTGGGATGTCTCGATTACTGGAGATCGCCGGAGAGAAGCGCGGGCTGATGATCGTCTCGGCTCTGTTATCTTCGCTTAGCGCCGTTTGCATGCTGGTGCCTTACGTTTCCGTCTTTGTCATCTTAAAAGAGTTGCTGGAGCACGCGGCGTCCCCTGCTTCGGCAGACGGGGCGAAAATGATCCGCTTTGGCGTTATCGCTTTAATCGGCCTGGCAGGTGGCTTGGTCACGATGTATGCGGGGGGAATGGTTTCTCATATCGCCGCTTTTCGTATTCTTTACGGTCTCAGGGTCAAGCTTGCCGGTCATATTGGTAAGCTTCCGCTTGGCTGGCTGAATGGCACGTCAACGGGAGCCGTCAAGAAAACGCTGGAACAAAACGTGGAGAAAGTGGAAACGTTCATTGCCCACCATTTACCCGATCTCGTCCATGCGGCTGTGACCACGATTCTGATGATCGCCGTGATGTTTACGCTGAACGTTTGGTTGGCGCTGGCGTGCTTCGTGCCGATTGTCCTCGCGTTTGCGGTTCAGATCGCGCTGATCAGCGGACCGAAGACGAAGGAAAACCTCAAGCTTTGCCATGATTCGCTGGAACGGATGAATGCTTCTGCCGTCCAATATGTTCGGGGAATGCCGGCCGTTAAGGTGTTCGGGCAAACCGTGCAGTCGTTTCGCCAGTTTTATCAGGACATGCTTCGCTACCGTGACTACGGTGTGAAATTAACGGATCAATTTCAATACGGATCCTTGATTTTCAAGGTGATTCTCGGCTCGCTTGCCGCATTTATTCTGCCTGTTGGCGTGTTTTTATTGAGCCGGGATCCGGGCAGCATCGCCTTCGCCTCCGTTCTGCTATTCTTTCTTGTCATGGCGCCAGGGGTATCTGCCCCCATGTTTAAAATCATGTTTCTGGCCGAGACGCTCAGAGATATTGATGAGGGGGTCCGGCGCGTAGATCGTGTACTGGCGGAAGGAGATGTGACGGAGCCTGAACACCCGATGCGGCCAACTTCATTCGAAGTTTCATTCGATCGCGTCTTTTTTTCTTATGGAACGGAGCCTGCGGATACGAACGTCCTGGCTGACATTTCCTTTACCGCCCGCCAAGGGGAAGTGACGGCGCTTGTCGGACCGTCCGGAGCGGGCAAATCGACCATTGCCAATCTGGTGCCTCGTTTTTGGGAGGTGAACACGGGAGCGATCCGCATTGGCGGAGTGGATATCCGTGAAATCGCGACCCCCGATCTGATGAACATCGTCGCGTTCGTGTTTCAGGAATCGTTTCTGTTTTACGATACCGTGTACAACAATATTGCGGTCGGGCGCCCGGATGCGTCGCCGGAAGAAGTGTATGCCGCGGCGAAGGCCGCGCAGTGCCATTCGTTCATCGACGAGACCCTTCCCTTTGGGTACGACACGTTGATCGGAGAAGGCGGCGTCTATTTGTCCGGCGGGGAAGAACAGCGAATCTCCGTTGCCAGGGCAATCCTGAAAAATGCCCCCATTCTCGTGCTGGACGAAGCGACGGCGTTTGCCGATCCGGAGAACGAGCATGAGATGCAGCTGGCGCTAAAAGCGCTGATGAACGACAAGACGGTCATTGTCATCGCTCATCGCCTGTCCACCATTCAGGATGCGCAGCAAATTCTTGTGATGGACGGCGGGAGAATCGTCGAGCGGGGAAGTCATGAGGCTCTCCTTTCAACGAACGGCTTGTATGGAGGGATGTGGCGTTCCTATCGTCATGCGACACAATGGCATTTGGGCAAAGGGGGGGCGGACAATGAACTTGAGCATGCTGCGCAGCATTACGGCGGATAATCCGCGATCTCTCGTCAAGCCCGTTTTGTACACGACCATGGCCAATCTGGCCGGCTTAATCCCTTTTGCGCTGTTGGTAGAAGCGGCGAGATTGATCTTTAACCCGTTTATTTATCCCGATATGCCGCTCGAGTCGGCACGGCTCTGGATCGTGTGCGGTGCCCTGGCAGCTTCTCTCGTTCTCTTGTTCGCATGCGAAATTCCCGCCTATCGCGCCCAATACCGCGATGCCTACGGCGCGGCTGCGGACGGACGATCGCGTCTGGCCGAACATATGCGCAAGCTGTCGCTAGGGTTCCTGAACAAACGGGATCCGGGAGATTTGGCCAATCGAATGGTGGGCGATTTTTCGATGCTGGAACACGGCATATCCCACTTGGTTCCGCAGATGATCGGCGCCGCCGTCATGCCGGTTATCGCCCTGATTGGCTTGTCTTTCCTCGACTGGCGTCTGGCGCTTTCCTTGTTCGCGACGCTGCCGATCGCTATCCTGCTGATGCTCTTAACGTCGGGCATCCAGCGCAAACTCGGTTCGAAGCATATCAGGGCCAAGATGGAGGCCTCCAGCAGGCTGCAAGAATATTTGAACGGAATCCGGGTGATTAAAGCTTATAATTTGACCGGGGAACGTTTTGTCCGGCTGGAACGGTCATTCAAGGAGTTGATGCGGCAGAGCATCCGTCTCGAAGGGACGATAGGGCCGATTGTGCTGAGCGCGATTACCTGCGTTCGTGCCGGTCTTACCTTGATGATCATGGCTGGCGTTTATCTGCTGACTGGCGGAAACCTGGAGGTGATCACATTCGCAGCTTTCCTGATCATCGGAACCCGTATTTTTGATCCTCTGACGACAGCGCTCGCCGGTTACGCGGAGTTTCGCTATCTGGAGCAGGCGGGCGAACGCATCGTACAGCTTCTGCGGGAACCGGTTATGCGGGGAGAGCGGCAACCCCCTGAGGATCATGATATCGCATTGAAGCAGGTTACGTTTGGCTATCATGATCAACCCATCTTGCGGGATGTGAGCGTAAGCATGCCGGCAGGCTCCTTCACCGCATTGGTCGGCCCTTCGGGCAGCGGCAAAAGCACCCTTCTTCGGCTCGTCGCCCGGTTTTACGACCCGGAACAGGGAAGTAACGATGGGCGGGGAGGATGTTCGTGCCATGGATCCCGAAGCGCTGCTCAGAAAAGTATCCATGGTGTTTCAAGATGTGTACCTCTTTCAGGATACGATTGCAGGCAATATCCGCTTCGGACGGAGCGACGCAACGCGCGAGGAAATCGAGGAAGCGGCACGCCTTGCTTGCTGCCATGATTTTATCCTGAAGCTGCCAAACGGTTACGACACGATGGTAGGCGAAGGCGGAAGCACGCTGTCGGGCGGTGAAAAACAGCGAATTTCCATTGCCAGGGCGATATTGAAAAACGCACCGATCATTCTGCTCGATGAAGCAACGGCTTCGCTCGATCCCGAGAACGAAGCGGAGATTCAGAAAGCGATCGATCGACTGGTGCGAGGCCGAACCCTCATCGTGGTCGCTCACCGGCTTAAGACCGTGCAGCATGCAGACCAAATTGTCGTATTGGATCATGGGCGGATCGCGGAGCTGGGCGGCCATGACGAATTACTCTCGGCGAATGGCTTGTATGCCCGGCTTTGGCAGCGCCAGCACGGTGCAGGCAAGGAGCACGCGACTCTGTAAAGTTATAAGGCAACACCCCCAAAACTCTTGACTTCGGGCGGAGTTTTGGGGAGAATCTTGATCATCTTTTTTAAGGGGCGATGATTCATTTGATAGGTTCAGAGACCAAAGAAATCATTGAAAACTATGTTGAAGCGTATAACTCGTTTGATGTCTCGGGGATGATCAAGCTCTTACATCGGAACATACGATTCAGAAATTATGCGAATGGTGAAGTTAACACGGAGGCCAATGGCATCCAAGCGTTTAGAGAGCTGGCCGAAAAGTCGGCTATGACTTTCTCCAGCCGTCGTCAGAACATCATGGAATATCGTGTTATAGACGACAAAATAGAGGTATTAATTGATTATGAAGGGATACTGGCCGTTGATTTGCCGAACGGATTAAAAAAGGGAAACAAGGTGCAGCTAAAAGGGAAGTCCGTATTTCAATTTGAAGAAGGAAAAATATCACAAATTGAAGACTACAGTTGATGAACAAGGTCAGTCCTCGGGGAAACGCGTTGAAGGGCTGAACAGGCTGTTGATATCCCCTGTTGCAGCCCTCTCATGTTTAGCTTTTGGAACGTTGGCGTTTGCGGAAAGCCGCCACGCTTTCGCGATGAGCGCATACCTCGGAACAGTAACGCTTGGATTTATTTTTGGATGTGTCGATAAAGACTTTCTGACAAGAAGCGGAAGCGCAAATTCCGAATCTCTCCGTTCCGAACTCCATCAGTACAAAAGCGAGTCCCATTGCAGTCGTCGTAGCCAGCCAGTGAGCGCATCCGTCCTCCTCCGATTCAAAATGCAGATGGTAGGGTTTATGGTGCCAGCTTATCCTTGGAGTCGCCCCGCTAATGCGCAGCTGCTTGTTCAAGAGCTCCGCTATATCCTGCGCCTTCTGTTCTCTTGCCAGCACGAACACCGTGCGCAAAGAGTTTCTGAGAGATCGGACGATCTCCACATCCTCTGAACGAACAGGCCACGATTGAACGGTTTTCCGATGAACATCAATTATGGCCTCTCCATCTAATTCTCCGTTTGATTCCGAGATCAAATCCAGGACATGCTTCTCGCTCTCGAGTAGAAATTGCTTCAATTGTTCAGGCGTCGACAAGCGATCCGTCTCCGTGACGGGGCAGAGCGTATTAATGAGGTCAACCGCGAGATGAACGGATAAGGATTCGTAATAGGTAAAATTCATTTGACGTGTCACCGCCGTCTATTTATAATTGTTACATACAATAACATTTTAGCATGTTACATCTTTAATTAAAAGCGAATGATGGAGGAATAGCTATGTCGGCGATCGATAAGGCGGAGAAGGCTGCGGAGAGAAAATGGTGGGCGCTCGTCGCCGTATGTCTCGGATTATTTATGGCTTTACTGGATGTTACGATTGTGAATGTCGCTTTGCCAGCTATACAAAGCGATCTGCAAACGGATTTCTCCGGATTGGAATGGGTACTCAACGCATATACCTTAGTATTTGCCGTGGCGCTGGTTACAACAAGCCGGTTGGGCGATATATTCGGGCGGAAGACGTTATTTATGTTGGGAATAGCGGTATTTACAATCGGATCGCTGTTATGCGGATTGTCGGGCGATATTACGATGCTGAATTTGTCCAGAGGCATTCAGGGGCTGGGTGCGTCTGCAATGACGCCTTTATCGCTGGCCATAATCTCGGCGACATTCAGCGGGAAGCAGCGCGGGATCGCAATCGGAATATGGGGCGGCGTAAGCGGATTGGCTACGGGGATCGGCCCGGTAATCGGCGGCATTTTGGTTAAGCATATTGGGTGGGAATCCATCTTCTATGTGAATATTCCCGTCGGAATCGTCGCGATTCTACTGTCGTTATGGGCGATCAAGCAGTCCAAGGACGAGTCTGCGGCTCGCCGAATCGATCTGTTCGGGTTCGCCACATTCACCATCTTCATGTTCTGTCTCATCTACGGATTGATTCAGGTCAACCATGAAGGCAACGACTGGACCTCTCCGGAGGTGTGGTGGATGCTTGCAATTTCCATTCTTGCTCTCCTCGTATTCATCGTAGGCGAACTGCGGTTGAAGCACCCGATGGTCGATCCTCGTTTATTCAAGATTCCCAGCTTTACCGGTTCCGCGATTGCCGCTTTTTGTCTGAGCGCCGGAATGTATTCGCTGCTGTTCAATCTCAGTATTTACATGCAAAGCTTTCTCGGCTTGGATGCGCTGGAGACGGGCGTCAAGCTGATCGCATTTACCGCAATGGCTCTGCTATTCGGTCCGCTGTCCGGTGCATTAATGGGCAAAATAAGCCCCAAATGGCTCGTCGTCGTATCTATGGCGCTCCTGGCGATCGGGGTTTATTCCATGTCCTTCCTATCGAAACATAACGATCCTGCTGAATGGATTGTTCTATTGCCCGGATTTATTGTTGCCGGAATTGGCAGCGGCTTGATCAACCCGCCTATCTCTAATCTGGCAATCGGAACGGTACCGGTGCAGCGAGCGGGCATGGCGTCCGGCATGAGCAATGTGGCTCGTCAGATGGGAGGCGCGTTCGGAGTTGCCCTCTACGGGGCTATATTGTCCAGCCGCTTCGCCTCGCTTGTCACGGATAGAATCCAGTCCTTGCAAGGCGACCAGCTTTCCGAATCGGCGAAGGGGCAGGCAATTCAAGCGATTGAGTCGGCAGGCCCGATTGTAGGCAGCAGCGGTCTGGCAGGCATGGAGCGGGATATCGCCTTTCAAAACGATCCGCTGTTTGACTCCTACCGGGAGATTGCCCGCGCATCTTTCGTGGACGGAACGATTGACATTATCAAGATCGCCGCTGCGATTCTGGCAATCGGCGCCGTGCTTTGTCTGGTTTTGATTCGCAAGAAGGATTTGCGGCATTAATATAAAAATGATCAAGTAAAGGTGAAATACAATGAGAATGAGAATGATAGCAACCCTCTTGTGCGGACTGTTCCTCTTTCCTCTACTCGGTTCGGGGAGAAGTGAGGGAAGGATGCAAATTGAGGGATCTGGAACGTCAGTTTTCTCCGAAGTGGATACATATATTGCTCGGGAAATGAAACGGCAACGTCTTCCGGGGCTGGCTCTGGGGATTGTGCAGGGGGATCGCATTCTTTATCTTAAGGGATACGGTCAGGCCGATTCAGCCGGTCGGCCGGTAACGCCTGAAACGCCTTTTGGAATAGGTTCGATCGGCAAGTCGATTACGGCCATGGCCGTTCTGCAGCTAGCCGAAGAAGGAAAAATCGACTTGGATGCGCCTATACAGCGCTATATCCCCACTCCCTATAACGGCGCAAAGTTCATTACTGTACGCCAATTACTTAACCAAACAAGCGGGTTCACCCAAATCTCGACCTTTAGCAACACGCTGTCAAGCATCAATGTTCAGGATCAAGACGCTCTGGAGAAAAATGCTTTATCCTATGCGGAAAAGTTTCTAAAGAGAGCCGTTCAAACCGCGCAGCCCTTCAGGTATTCGAACGCAAACTATGTACTGCTCGGGTATATTGTGCAGCAAGTGTCCGGCCAGTCCTACGGCGACTACGTGAAGGAACATATTTTCACCCCTCTGTCTATGCAAGACAGCTACGTTACGCTTGATGAAGCGGCTGAGCACGGGCTGGCTAAGCCCCATCGCCGAATATTCGGATACAACGTTCCCTATGAAGGCCCCTATATTTATATTCCGGGAGATGCGCCGGCAGGCTATCTCTATTCGAGCGCTAAGGACATGAGCCATTACTTGCTTGCCCAGATGAACGGCGGCCGATTCGGGGATCATTCCGTTCTCTCTTCGGAAAGCACTCGCCTCATGCAAACCGAACCCGTTCCGGGAACATACGCCATGGGTTGGATGACAGATCATATTAACGGGTTGCAGGTTATCGGTCAGCCGGGCGGCTCAATAGGATTTCAGGCGCAAACTTATATGGTTCCGGAACAGCAGTTGGGAGTTATCGTGTTCGCTAACGTGCTAGACGCGATCGATGCCTCGTGGCCCAACAAAACGCATGTCATTACGACTACCCATATCGCCACCGGGGTTATAAGCCTACTGAATAACGAACCGATTGCAGGGTCAGGTCTAAGCATCTCGCAGAAATACGGGATCGTAAACGGACTATTATTCCTACTCGGCGTCTGGTTATTGTATACGATCTATAGAACGGCGAAGCGCTGCCTTGGGCCGTGGAGTCCGGACAAATCCAACCCTGCTGAAATATCGATCAAAGTTACGGCAAGAATTTTTTTGAATTTTGCGGGCCTGTTTCTTATCCTGCTGTTGAGTATGACTCAAGTCGTTCCGGTATGGCATATTGCAACCATTTATCAGCCGGACCTCATCCTTTGGCTGAAGGTCATGACTGTACTTATGGCGCTGAAGGGAAGCCTGGAAATGACCCGGTTGGTTCGGTCGAGGGGCAATGAACGGAAGATGTGAAATTGACAGCATGATGTCAATGTGCTAATCTTTCCCCATGACAAATTCAATCCAAAAGCCGGATGATCCGCTCAGTCGTTTCTCCTTGAACATTTTTAGAGTTTACGGGCTGCTGATGCAAGTCGGCGATAATGTGACAAAGCAGGTGGGACAGAGCAGCGCACGGTGGCAAGTTCTTGGCCGAGCGGGGCAGCGTCCCCAGACGGTCGCCAAGATGGCGCGAGAAATGGGCCACGCACGGCAGAGCGTGCAGCGAGTGGCGGACGTATTGGAAAAAGAAGATCTGATTGTTTACATCGACAATCCGAGCGATCGTCGAGCTATGCTGGTGCAGCTTACGCCGAAGGGGGAAGAGGTGCTCCAAGCGATCTACTCCTTGTACGCCGCATGGTCCAAACAGTTTATGAGCAAAATCGATTCGCAGCAGTTGGGGGAAATGGCCGATTTATTGGAGTTGATCGGAGATAAGCTTATTTCCGTAGAACCGTTGACTAAGGAGAGGGGTCCCAGGAATGAAAAGTATTTTTGATCGCGATCATACCACGGAAATTCTGGAGCGCATCGATCGTTTAACCCCTCAATCGCAGCCGCAATGGGGAAAGATGAACGCTGCTCAAATGCTGGCCCACTGTTCCGCATTCCAGGAGATCGCCTCGGGAGCGTCTTTCCAGAAGCGAGGATGGCTGGGAATCTTAATCGGGGGATTTGTGAAATCGACTTTTTACAACGACAAACCGACTCCCCGCAATATGTCGACGTTTCCGGAACTTGTAGTGACAGACAAAAGAGACTTCGAGCAAGAAAAACAAGTATTGAAGCAAAAAATCGACTTGTTTCAGCGCAATGGACCGGAGGGGTGTACGACGCATCCGCATGCCTTTTTCGGCAAGCTGACCCCCGAGCAATGGGGAATAGGTGTCTATAAACATCTGGACCATCATTTAAGGCAGTTTGGCGTGTAGCCCATGGTGTAAACAAACAACTATGAGGTGACAACTTATGCATCCGACATTATTGAATTTAGTCGAGGCGGCTCCGCTTTTGCAGCAGGCTTTTCACGAGGATACCCATGTGATCATCGCAGACACGGAAGAAGTGATCGCTTCCATACCGGGAAAACAGGTGAGGATCCCCGTTCCCGTAGGGGCAAAAGCCGCGAATTTTCGCGGTACGGTAACCGAGACGGCACTAAGCGAGGGCATCAAATTAACGGAGGAAAGAAGCGCCGAGCAGTTCGGATTTCCGTATGTTTCGACGGCAACGCCGATTAGGGATGGAGATAAGATCATAGGAGTGATCGGAATTATTTCCGACAATGCCAAAGGCGAGCTGTTAAAGGAAAATTACAGGAATCTGATGACCATTATGGAGAAAATTTCGCGCGTGGTCGACGAAACGACAGAAGCTCAGGCAGAGGCGTCAGACAAACTGCAGAGCATATCCAGCTTCTCGGAATCGATTGTAGACCGGGTTCAGAGCAGCGAACAGCTGGTCAGCGGGATACAATATCTATCCAGCCAGTCGCATCTGCTGGGACTGAACGCTTCCATAGAGGCGGCAAGGGCCGGCGAGGCAGGCAAGGGCTTCGAGGTTGTGGCCAGGGAGATTAAAAAGTTGGCGGAGAGCAGCCAGGAATCTTCCGGTAATATCGTTGCGCAGCTGAGCCACATGAAGTCGGACGTTGAGAACATAAGCGGCTCTATCCGGGGAATCGTCAGTTTCATTCAAGATATTGCGGCCAAAATGGAAGAGCTAAACAGATCGTACGGGCAATTGGTGCAGATGGCGAATGAAATCGGCAGCCTCCAAAGCAGGGAATAGTATTGAACGGGGGGACTCGCGGAGAATCGAGTCCTCTCGCCGGTCCATCTGTCGAGTTCCCAATCAGCGTTAACCAACTGCTTAGTTCGCTTTGTTCAGGTAGAAGTAAAAGGCCACTCCGCTTGGCGTATTGACCGCGCCGTATTCCGCCCCATGCAGCTCCAAAATGTTTTTCGAAATCGCCCCCCAGTCCCGTCCCTCCCTGGGAACGGTCGCGTGAAGCGTCTCCGCGATAGAAACGGTCCCATTTTTTGTCCGTTACATATTTCAGATCGATGGTCATGTTCGGGTGTGCCTTCCTGTAAATCCCTATCCTTCGACCTATTTCGAATAAAACCTTGCCCAATGGACATGATCGGCGGCGAGGCGTTTCGACATAAAATTTTAAAGGATTCCAACCGCTTGAAACTTCGCAATATTTGAGAAGAACAACGCAAGATATTTGAAGAATACGGCAAGGCGGAGGATTATAATGTGTTGTGAAAACGCTATCATTTTCGCCCCGAAAGATAAGGCGGAATGACAACTTTTCAAGAGACAGGAGGGATGCACGGGAGATGAATTTTGCTTTCCTTTGCCGGAAACGGCAGCCTGAACGTTGCTCTGACAGCGGATACGTACGGCCATCACGGGAAATCGCAAAATCGCAACACGAGTGAAAAAGGAGGTTCTATAATGGGAAGTTTGAAACGGTATCTTTCTATTGCACTCGCAATTGTGTTGGTATTCTCGTTCGCCGTTTCTGCAACAAGCGCCGCGGGAGATCCTGTCTTCGAGGAGCAGGCGGTTCCCCCCGCACAGAATGACGACCAATCCCCTCCGCCGGAGGACGTCAATCAGGATAATCTCATGATCGAGAGTTTAGACGAAGACGAAATCCCGCTGCCGCCGGCAGTACCCGCCGATGTCTCTGCGCTGGCGAAGAGCGACAGCGAGATTCAGATCAGTTGGACGGCATCGGACGATGCAGCCAGCTATCGCGTGTACCGTTCGGATGCGGCGGATGGAGATTACGACAGCATCAATTCCGCAACGGCAGCCGAAACCGCATATGACGATGGAGGTCTGGAAGCGAACACGACCTACTTCTATAAGGTAACGGCCGTAAAAGACGACCTCGAATCCGAGCAATCCGAATCCGTGTCGGCAACGACATTCGAGGAAGCTGCGCCGGCTATCGGGATTAACTATACCGCGACGGCAAACGGCGAAGCGGACAAGACGACGTCGAATGCAATCAGACTGATCTTCGAAGAGCCGGTGCCGGGGTTAGCGACGAGCGACATCACGGTCTCAGCCGGTACCGCAAATGCGACGAAAGGAGCTTTGACCGCGGTGGACGGTTCGGACGATACCGAATACGACCTGGAGATCGGCGGGGTCACGATAGAAGGGACCGTGTATCTCAAGATTACGAAGGACGGGGTGAACGACGCGGACAGGATCGTTGACGTCCACAGTGTCCCGATTACTTATAACGTGGCCAACATCGGCGGCACGGCATTCGTTCGCGATAGCACCGCCATCAGGCTGACCTTCAATAAGGCCGTCGCCGATCTTTCTCCGGATGATATTCTTCTCAGTGCCGGCACGCCTGCCGCAGTATCCAACTACGCAACCGCTTCGGCGGAAAAGGGTTCATTGACGCAGGTAAGCGGCACGGTATACGAGCTTGCGCTCGCCAACGTTACCAGAACCGGCACGCTCGGCGTCCGGATCGAGAAAACCGGGATCGAAACCGTGCAGAAAAATGTGATTGTTAACGCCAAGGTCGATAAAACGGCTTTGCAGCCTATGCCGCCGCGCGATTATTTTCCTCGGAATATCTATGACTTGCCCAAGTCGACGGGTCTGAACGACCTGTTCAAGTTCCTGAATCCCGATGCCGGAACCGACGGCCGAGTAGAGAACGAAGCCGATTGGTCGGAGCGCAGAGGAGAACTCAGAGACCTGATTCAATATTACTACTATGGCCGGAAGTACCCGACCCCCAAGAGCGCCATCACGATAAATGCCCAGACGAACCAAATCAATGTCACGATAAACGATAACGGCAGGAACGCGACCGGAAGCCTCGGCAGTGTCACCGTTCCTTCGGGTACTGCCCCGGCTGGCGGCTGGCCGGTCATTATCGCCTTCGGTTTCGGCCAGACGGCAATGGCGACCCAGAACGGCTACGCCGTGATCAGCGTTTCTAACTGGGGCGGAAGCAGAACCGGCAACTACTACAACCTGTATCCTTTTAATCCCTATGAGTATGATTTCAACACCGGTTCGATCATGACGGCGGCGTGGACGGTCTCCCGGATCATCGATGCGATGGAGATTAGCGCCGAAGCCAACGGCGGTACGAATCAGTGGAACATCAATCCGAGGAAGTCCATCACGACAGGCGTATCCATCAACGGCAAATACGCCCTGATGTCGGCCGCCATGGACGACCGTGTCGGCGCGGCTGCGCCGGTAGACAGCGGACAATCCGGCGTGTCCAGCTTCCGTTACATCGCCGAAGGCAAATTGTTTTACTACAACTCGCCGCTGGACCGCATTTATCGCAGAAACCAGAAAGGGCTCAACAGCATCCAGTACTCCGGCGAATCGTTCTGGATGGGTCTCGGAACGGCGGCCGGATTCCACCTCCAGACGGATATGGATTATTTGCCGTTTGACTCGCATGCGGTTGAGGCTCTGATGGCGCCGCGCCCGCTGATCGCGTTCGCGGCGGACAACAACTTCGACTGGACGACTCCGCCGGCTTCCGTAACGGCGATTAGCGCCGCGAAGGAAGTCTACGAGTTCCTGGGCAGCGACAATATCGCCGTGCGGGTGCGCGACGGCGCGCACGCCATCCAAGACAGAGACGTGCCATTCATGATTGCCGTCATGGACAAGGAATTCGGCGGCAAGTCGCTGGAGGTCAGAGATCTCTACCCAAGCAGCAACCCGCCGAGTTACGGAATAGGCACTTACGACAATATCTCCGACATGACGATTTATCCCTACGACTTCGACAGCTCTTACATTCAGTGGTCTCGTCCGGGCAAGTACACGTTATGGGCGGAAAACGAGATCGTCACCGAAGGCGTTCCGGCGACGATCAAGGTTCATTCCGACGACACGAAGGTTAAACTCACGATTCTGGACGCGGACAACAAGCCGACAGAGGCTTCGTGGACAGCCGATGTTGCGGGCGGCATAGCGGTATTTGACTTGACGGAGCAGCAGGTCAAGGTCGGACGTTACGAAATTACAACCGTCGGTACCGCCAAAGATCGCAAAACCATATACTTCCAAGGCGTCGACTTGGCGACCGCGCTGCGTCACGGCACCGCCAGGAACGATAACGGCGCGGCTGTCATGTATGGTTTTACCAGCAAGATCAACAAGGGTTTGGTCGAAGTCTACGCGGACGGCAGCAGGCTGACGCAATCCTTCCAGGAGGACACGGAGCAGGCCTGGATTCTCAATTACGGCGTAACGACCAACCCGAATGAGAACAACAATATACCGAATAGTGCGTTTAATATCATTACGTTGAAAAAACTGCAAATGGAGGCCATGCCCGGCAGCACGTTCGAGATTTCCATCGACAAGTCGAAGCTGGCGAGCAGCCAGGAAACCGTCAGCTGGAATGCGTCGGCGGCGGTACAGAAGATCGGACCTCAGCCGAATTGGCCGCCGTATCCGAACAGCCTGACGGACGATGGAAGCCGTCCATTGCTCCCGGAGACAACGACGAACTTTAAAGCCGCCGTCGCTTTCAGCTTGAATGAGAAGGCGGATTTGGCCGCCGGCGGCACGCTGAAGGTGACATCCAGCGAGCCTATGTACAAGGGCGATTTCGGCATCGGCTTTGATTTCTCCGATGACTTCGCGCTCAGATGGGCCGACGACGGCAAGTCGGTCGAGGTGACATTCAACAATGTTACCAAAGCCAGAGGCGACGTTTGCAACGTATACATCATGCGGCTAAGCGACGCCGCCGGCAATCTGATCGCGGCTCCGATCCGCCACTCGTTCATCCTTGAGCCGAGCTCGGATGTCCTGTATAACGAAGGCTTCGAGTCCGGCAATACGCTGCAGCAGAACGGCGACGTGACCTTTGCCCGGACGCAGGAATACGCTGCGGCAGGCTCCAGCAGTCTGAAAGTCGCCCCGACCGCCGCGAACAACTATAGCGGAGTTGCCCTTCGCAATAGCTCGCTGACGACGCCCATGCTGCCTGGCGGCAAATATAAGCTGACCGCCAAGGCGCTCAGCGCGAAGAACGCCACCTTGGGCGTGCGCGTAGAAACCAAGGACAGCGCGGGCGCAGATACGTACGGCAGCGTCGGAAAAGCCACTGTCACTCTGACGGCGGGCCAGTGGGCGGATGTGGCGATGGAATTCACCGTGCCGGCCGACCATCAATCCGTGAGCGCCATCGTATTCCACAACGACGCGCAAATTCCGGATTTCACCTTCTATCTGGACGAGGTAAAGCTGCAGCTGCTGAGCTCGCCCGAACCCGGGGAAGAACCGGAAATCAGGGAACTGCTGCGTTTCGACTTCGACGATGAGGCGGAGCAAGGAAATCTCTTTACGTCGGCCGCTTCCTCGAAGCTCGAGTGGATGAATGAAACGGGAGCCGGAAGGAGCGACGACACCGCTTTGAAGATCACGCATATTAACGGCACAAGCTATACGAGCGCCGATAACGCCGTTCGGCTGACTCTGGACGAACCGCTTCCCGCGGGCGGAGTTTATAATATCTCGGCGTGGTTCTATGCCCCGGCTGCCGGCAACGAGGGCAAGGGCGTTCTCACCGGGCCCGGCGTAGTGCTTAATCAGGATTACGCCAACAGCGCCTACAAGCTTCCGAGCAGTCCCGGCACCCTTCCGATCGGCGAATGGAAAGAGGTGAACGTGCAAACTCCGTTGATGGAGAGACCGCTTCAATCGATCGACTTCCGGCTTGTCGTTAACGATGCGGCCAACCACGCCGACGTGTGGCGCATCGATCATATTGTGATCAGCCAGGTCGGCGATCTGAAGGAGATTCCCAAGTGGGATCTGACGCTGCCTTCCATCGCGGATACGTATAAAAATGATTTCCTGATCGGCAACGTCATGAGTCCCGCTCAGACGACGGATGCCGAGAATACGGCCATGTATAAGCATCACTACAGCATCATGACGCCCGAGAACGACATGAAGCCGCAGTATTTAAGCTCGGCCAATGGCGTGTACAGCTACGCCAATGCCGACACGCTGGTGGATTGGGCTCAGGCGAATAACATCAAGGTTCACGGCCATACGCTCGTCTGGCATTCGCAGTCCGCTCCTTGGCTGACCACGGGGACGGATAATGGGCCGCTCACCCGCGCAGAGGCCAAGGCGAACATGGAACAGTATATCGGCAATGTGGCCGGGCATTTCAAAGGCAAAGTCGTATCGTGGGATGTCGTGAACGAGGCTTTTGACGGCGGATCGGGTCTTCCTGCAGACTGGAAAATCGTACTGCGCAAAGATTCGCCCTGGTACAAGGCTTATGCGAACGGAGCCGACGAGAGCAGGGGAGAGAGCGGCGCCGACTATATCTACGATGCGTTTGTGCTTGCGCGTCTGGCCGATCCGGGCGCAACGCTGTATTACAACGACTATAACGAGACCGTGGCCTGGAAACGGGAAGCGATGGCGCTGATGGCCGAAGAGCTTAACGAAAAGTGGAAAACGGACGAGCGCAACGCCGAACCCGGACGTTTGCTGGTGGAAGGCATCGGCATGCAGGCGCATTACTGGATCGAAAGCCTGGACCCGGACACCGTGGAGGCAAGCATTGCGCGGTTTATCCAGGCCGGCGTGAAGGTGAGCGTCACCGAGCTGGACATTCCTTCAACCGGCACGCTCACGGAGGAGAAGATGGCTCTACAGGCCGAGTTATATGCGAAGCTGTTCGTTATTTACAAGAAGTACGCGAGCAGCATCGAACGCGTGACCTTCTGGGGCAAGGCGGATTCCCAGAGCTGGCGCGCATCGGGCAGTCCTCTGCTCTTCGACAAATTATTGGCCGCCAAGCCGGCATTCTACGCGGTCATCGATCCCGAAGGTTACTTGCATCTAAGTCCTGCGGCACCGACCGCTGTCTCCGCGCAGGCGAAGAGCTCCAGCGAGATCGAGGTGAGCTGGACGGCTTCGGATCGTGCGAACGGGTATAACGTTTACCGTTCCTCGTCTGTGGACGGCAGCTACAGCAAAATCAATACGCAGCTGGTTACCGAAACCAAATTCCGAAGCGGCGGTTTGTCGGCGTCGACGACCTATTACTACAAGGTTGCGGCCGTCAACGAGGCCGGCGAATCGGTATTATCCGCGGCAGCGCATGCGACAACCGGCAGCAGGGGGACCACCAGCCCCGGTAATCCGTCGCCATCCGCGCCATCCGGGCCATCGCCGGCGGAGCAGACTCCCGCTAAACCCGGCGAAGTGAACGCGGAAGTGGATTCCGGCGGCAACGCCAAAGCTTCGGTCACGGCCGACGATATGAAGAAGGCGCTGCCCGAAGCGGAGGCGGGAACCTTGAAATTGCAGGTCCAAGGCGTCGAGAACGCCAACCGGGTTACGGTCTCCATACCGGTGGATCAGGTGAACGCGGCCGAGGAAGCGGGCATTAAGCGCATCGAGATTTTCGCGGGACTCGCGTCCGTACAACTGCCGGTATCGTTATTCGAAGGCGCGGCAGGCGGCGTTGTGGAATTGACCATAACCAAGGTGGACAACAGCACGCTGTCTCCGGAAGCTCGTGCACGGGTAGGCTCGAACGCAGTGTATGACTTCAGCTTAAGCGTTGACGGTCGTCAGCTCGCCGACTTCGGTCAGGGCCAGACGGTAAGAGTGGCAATACCTTATGAGCTGAAGCCAGGAGAGAATCCGAATCAAATCGTGATCTACTACTTGTCGGACGACGGCAAGCCGGAAGTGATCAAGAATGGCCGTTACAACAAGGATACCGGAATGGCGGAATTCAGCGCGAAGCACTTCAGCCAATACGCCGCCGTCGCCAATCCGGTCACGTTCCGCGATACGAAAGCGATCGCGTGGGCAAGCGACAGCATTGACGGTCTGGCCGCACGGGGAATCGTAAACGGCATGACGAAGGATTCGTTCGCGCCGGCCAATTCGGTGACAAGAGCCGAATTCATCCACATGTTAATGCTGACGCTGGACCTGAGCCAAGCGAACGCGACAAGCACCTTCTCGGACGTCAAGGAAGGCGCATGGTATTACAGCTCCGTCGCCGCGGCTCAGCGGCTTGGTATCGTGAACGGTCTGACCGACGGATCGTTCGGCGTCGGCGACAAGATTACGCGTCAAGAGATGGCTCTAATGGCATACCGGGCTATTCGCGAGGCAGGCATCGCCCTGAATGAAGAGAAAGCGGCGTCCGCCCTCCATGACGCGCAGGACATTGCGAGCTATGCCAAGGATGCGGTATCCGCGATGCATCAAGCCGGCATCATCAACGGCGTCGGCGGCGACAGGTTCGATCCCAAGGGAACGGCAACCCGCGCGCAAGCGGCGGTCATCCTGTATCAATTGTTAATGAAGTCTCTGTAATCTCTTATCCTGAAGCAAGAGGGGCGCCCTGTCGACGTTTCGTCGGCAGGGTGCATTTCATTTTGGCAGAGGACGGTCTTTTCGATTTTCCGATTTTGTTGATAGAGCGGCGAATACGTCGCCCTTTTTGTTTCGAGGCCGAATCCTCCGTAATTTTCTATGCGAGCGATAACAGATTTTGATACACTACTGATGTACAGCGACTTGGGGGGAATTGCCGGATGCCCGGCTCTGAACGTTAGAGTTAAAATAGAAAGCAGATAGACGCCGGGTGAAGAGAAGGCGCACGACATAGAGAAGGTGAGGAGGTCTTCCGATGTTGACGGACAAGCTGCGCATTCCGGAGCTGCCGGAGGGCATGGTTACGCGCTTACGGCTGATTGAGCGGATCGAGCAGGGAGCATCGGGATCCATCGCGTATTTGTGCGCGCCTGCGGGATACGGCAAAACGGTGCTGCTGGCGGACTGGGCCCGGCGCGCCCGGACGGAACCGGCGTGGCTGACGGTCGGTCCCGAGGACAACGAGCCGACGTCCTTCTGGCAGGCTGTTTTTCGGGCCGTCGATAAGGTCGTCCCGGGTTTTGCGCAGCGAGCCGACGATATTGCGCGGCTAAATTCCGACACGGCCGCAGGCCTGCTCGCTCAAGCATTGGAACGGTTGGATCGGCAGCTGACAGTGGTGCTGGACGATTTCCACCATATTGTCGATGAACGGCTGCTCGCTTCGTTCGCTTATTTGATCGAATATTTGCCGGCTTTCGTCCATATCGTGGCCGCCGGGCGCGGCGAGCCCGCTTTTCCGACGTCGCGGTTGGTCGGCGGTCAGCGGCTGACGATGCTGGGGGCGGCGGATCTGCGCTTCACGCGGCAGGAGGGCGGCGAGTTTTACAATGACGCTTTGGGTTTGGGCCTGTCGGAGGAGGAGGCCGGCGAGCGGGTCAGACTGACGGAAGGCTGGATTGCCGCCATGCGGTTGACGCTGACTGCGATGGACGGCGGGCGGACGCAGTTTGCGGACATGCCGCCGCAGCTGGAGCAGTACCTGCTGAAGGAAGCGTTCATGCCCTTAAGCGAGCCGATGCGCCGTTTCCTGACGGACTGCTCCGTTCTGGAGCCGCTGAACGCCTCCTTGTGCCAAGCCGTTGCCGGAGACGAAAGAAGCCGGGAGCGGTTGGAGGAATTAAGCCGCAAACAGCTGTTCACGTTCCCGTTGGACGAGCGGCAGGACGAATATCGGCTTCACCGGCTGTTTGCCGAATTTTTGCAGCGGCGTCTGAAGAGCGCCGAGCCCGAGCGCATTCCGCGGCTTCTGGAGCAGGCGGCGCTGTGGGGCGAGCGGGAGGGACGGGAACGGGAGGCGCTGGAATATTACGTGGCCTGCGGGCACTACGAAAAGGGAATCCGGCTGCTGGAAGCGATGACGGCGAAGCGGCTGCGCGTCAGCCCGGTCTGGCTGGGGGCGCTGCTGCTGCGGATTCCCGAGCATCTCTTGATGAAGCGGCCGATTCTCTATTTTTCCTGCGTGCATATGCACATGGTGGATGCCCGTTACGAGCAGGCGGAGCGGATGATGACGAATGCGGAGCGACACTACGGGGAGTGCGAGGGGGAATGGACGGAGGAGGACAAGAGCGACTTCTGGGGAGCCCTTTATTACTTCAAAATGATCCATACCTCCATCGAGTTGGGCAACATGGACGAGGCGATGCGATATATGCAGCTGTCCGCGCAATATTGGCCAAACGGTATCCGGCTGATCTTCGCGCAGTCCGGAATCGCCGGGCTGCCGTCTATTGTTCGAAAATACATCCGGCCCAACAAGTTTGTCGAGAAAGCGACGAATCTTGCCATTCTGAAGTATATGTCCCAGACGCTGGGCGAGGTGGGCTGCTCGATGCGGACGTGCCTGGCGGAAGCGCTGTACGGCTACAATGAGCTGGACGAGGCGTGGAGAACAGCCGAGAGCGCTCTGAATACGGCCGTACGCAGCGATCCCAACGCCATTCCGGAGATTCTGCTGGCCGCCC
Organism: Cohnella cellulosilytica; assembly: GCF_042431195.1. Lineage (NCBI taxonomy): Bacteria > Bacillati > Bacillota > Bacilli > Caryophanales > Paenibacillaceae > Cohnella > Cohnella cellulosilytica. The sequence continues at coordinate 49,112 of NZ_JBHMDN010000014.1, read as the reverse complement.
GGCTGGTGCTGAGCGGCGTTCAACGGGCCAAAGGCCGGCACAGCGAAGCGGAGGAGACGCTGAGGGAGACGCGCAAGGACCTGGCGCAGCTTGAGCTGGCCAACGGGCTGCTTCACTGCGACGCGGAGCTGGCGCTGATGGCGTTGGAGAAAGACGACCGCGAGCCGGCGGAGATCTGGCTGAAACGGTATCGGCTGCGCGGGGACCAGTCGTTTACGGCGAGGCAGCTGTACGAGTATCACTGCTTGGCCCGTATCTATGCGGGACTTGGAAGGCAGGAAGAGGCGTTCCGGCTGCTCGAGCGGCTGACGGAGGTGGCGGATGAGGCGAATCTGCTCTATCTCTCGCTTGAGATTGCCGTGACCAAGCTGCTGCTGCTGCACGAGACAGGGCGAACGGAAGAAGCGCTCGCCCTGCTTCGGACGGTGCTGCTCGTCTCCGAGCCGCGGTCGTACGCCCGTCTTTTCTTCGACGGCCGCGAACCGATGGCGGAGCTGCTGGCGCTGTCGATCCGCTCGTGGGATCGGCCGACGATAGGCTCGTATCCGGCTTTGAGTTATATGCGCAGCCTGCTGGCGGGCTTCGGGCGCAGGACGGCGGAGGAGTGGCCGGCCTCGGATCTCGTGCTGATTCTGACGCGCAAGGAGCTGCAGATTCTTCGGTTGATTGCCAGTCGCAAGAGCAACAAGGAGATAGCCGCCGAGCTCGGGATCGGCTACGGCACGGTGCGGACGCATCTTCATCAAATCTATGTCAAGCTCGGGATCGGCAGCAGGAGCGAGGCGATCCGAATCGGCGAGCAATTGGAGGAATAAAGCCGTCACAGCCGTAAAGCTTCGAACGAAAGAGGGCGAGCGATGAACTTCACTGGAGAGAGGGACGAATATTCGGCGAGCCGGCCGCCGATTCCGGCCGCCAAACTGACGATACCCGTCGCGGCGTCCCGCACGTTGAATCGGCAGCGGTTGATCGAGCGCATCCATGAATCCCTGAAGGAGCGAGTGCTGCTCCTGTTCGCGCCGGCCGGCTTCGGCAAGACAACTCTGCTGCAGCAATGGGCGGCATGCAGCGGAACCCGACCGGCGTGGTTTTCCCTCGATCCGGGCGACAACGATCCGGCGCGATTCTGGCAGGATGTAATCCGCGCGATTGACCGGATTCATCCGGGATTCGGAAACTCTGCGGCCGTGGGACGCATGGGGCCGGATCGCTTCAATACGGCATTGGAGGCGCTGACGGACGAGCTGCGGCAATTGCGGGAGGAGCTCGTGCTCGTCCTGGACAATTTTCACGTGATCGCCGATGAGACGCTGCTGTCGTCCATTTCCTATTTTATCGGCAGCATGCCATCGAATGTTCGACTGATTGCGGCGGGCCGTACCGATCCCGTTTGGCCCTTGGCCGAAGAGAAGCTCCCTGCCTCTGCGGCGCGCTTGGGGGCGGACGATCTGTGCTTTAACCTGCAGGAAGGGATCGCCTTCTATGGGGACTGCATGGAGCTGGATCTGTCCAAGGACGAAGCGGGCGAATGGGTAAGCCGAGCCGAAGGCTGGATCGCGGGGATGAAGCTGGCGGCTCTGTCGCTGCGCTGCGCGGCGCCGTCCGAGCAGCAATTGCGAAGCTTCGCGAGCGCCTCCCGGCTGATCGATCAGTATTTGCTGGAGGAAGTATGGCAGCAGCAAAGCGAGGAGATTCGTCGGTTTCTGACGGAATGCTCGGTGCTGCGGGCGTTCTCTCCGTCTCTGTGCGCGGCGGTTGCCGGCAGCGAACGGAGCCGGGAACTGCTGGGAGGGCTGGAGCGGGCCCGGTTGTTCGTCGTTCCGCTGGAAGACCGCATGGGCTGGTTTCGCTTCCACCATCTGTTCGAGGAGTTTCTTCACCGCCTTCTGCGGCGTACCGAGCTGGATCGGATGCCGCAGCTGCTGGAGCGGGCGGGGACGTGGTGCGAGAACGAGGAGCTTCGGGAGGATGCGCTCGATTATTACTTGAGCGGCGGGCATTACGAGAGGGCGATCGAACTGGTGAGCCGGATGCCGGCAAGGAAGGCGGGGGGCGGTACGACTTGGAAGAGCGAGCCGTTCTCGCGGATTCCGGGACATGTGCTGAGCAGACATCCTTTTCTTTATTTCTCGCACGTGCATTCGGTGCTGGTCGGCGATGCCGACTACGACAGGGCCGAGAAGATGCTGCGCTATGCGGAAAGCCGATACGAAGACAATCAGGCGGGGTGGACGGACGAGGAACGGAACGAATTTTGGGGCAGCTATCATTTTCTGAAAATGTGCTGTGCCGCCAGCTTTCTTCACGATCTTGAACAGGTTGATCTGAACCTGCGTCTGTCCAAGCAATACAGCCCCGCAGGCGCCAGACTGATTCCGGCCAAGCCGAAGTTCACCGGGCTGCCGTCGATTTCCCGCGAGTATATCCGGTCGTACTCGGATTTAAGCGACAGCAAGCAGCTTGTTTCTTTCCTTCGGGGCCTCGTCGGCTCTTTGGAAAAAGCGGGCCTGGCCGCGGTGCCTCTCGCTTGCCTGGCGGAGCTGCAATATGAGTTCGACGTGCCGGACGAGGCGGAAAAGTATGCCGCAAGAGCGCTGAAGTCGGGGGATGCGGCGCATCCCGACCGCGCGGCGGCGCTGCTGCCCGCCCGCCTGACGTTGTTCCACGTTCAGAAGCTTCGCGGCGAACGAGCAAGGGCGATGAAAACGCTGCAGGAGACGAAGCGAGAGCTCGCGGAGCTTGATCTGGCGGATTCGCTGATCTATTGCGACGCGGAGCTGGTCTTGATGGCGCTGGAGGAAGATCGGGGGGAGCCGGCTACGGCCTGGCGCAGGCAGTATCCGATGCGCGTCGGGGACGCAATCGACGGAGGGAAGTTGTACGAATACCAGTGTCTGGCCCGAATTGCCGCAGCGCAGGGAAGGTATGACGAGGCGATGAGCTTGACGGAGAAGCTGCTTGAGCTGGCAATCCGGACGGATCGGTTCCAGATCGAGATCGAATTGTCGGTGTTGAAGCTGACCCTGCTTCGCCGGACGGGGCGTACGGACGAGGCGCTGCGGCTACTGCGCCCGGTACTGCGCGCTTCGGAACTGCGGGGCTACAGGCGGACTTTGCTCGACGCCGGTCAGCCGTTGGCCGAACTGCTGCCGCTGCTGCTGGCCGAATCGTGGGAGCGGCAGGAGGAGGGGAACTGGCCCTCGCCCGGTTACGTGCGGGATCTGCTGTTTGACTTCGGCTGGAATTTGGCGGCAGACGGCCTGACCGATCCGGCATCAAGTCTGACGAGGAAGGAACGCGAGGTGCTGCGGCTCATCGTGAATCGGCGCACGAACAAGGAGATTGCAAACGGGCTTGGCATCGGCATCGGAACAGTAAAGTCGCATATCAAAAATATTTACAGCAAGCTGGAGGTGAACAGCAGGGCCGAGGCCATCTGGAAAGGAGCGCTAATGGATCTGTAAGTTCGCCGTCCGGCTGCCGTTTTGCCGTTCGCGGCATCGTATAAGTTAGCCCCTCGAAGCATTGGCTTCGAGGGGCTTTTTGGCGTCTGTGACGTTGAGGCAATCTATACAGGGGGGGAGTTTTTTCCGGGATATCCTCTTTGTATAATAACAGACGTTACGACAAACAGATTGATAGATTCGGCAGGATGCTGGATAAGCCTCTATATTGTTAATCTATATTTTTTGCAAGAGAAAGGAAGAAAAAGATTATGAATCGCGATTGGCGACGGTCGGCAGCTTCTTCATTCCGAAAAACAGTGCTCTTCAGGAGTCTTTGCCTCATGCTCCTGTTCGGAGGAGTGTCCGCGCTCGGCTTCCAGCCAGCCTATGCGGCCGATCGGACGGCAGCGACATGGAGCGAACTGACGGATGCGTTCCAAACCGCGCCGAGCGGCGACACGATTGTATTAAGCGCCGATATTACGCAGACGTCGGGTTCGCTGCTCGTGCCAGCAGGGGCAAGTCGTACACTCGATCTGAACGGTCATAAGTTGTCCATCACAGCGCTCCCCCTGGAGGATGTTCCCGCAGTGAGGGTCTATGACGGTTCATCCTTGACGATTAACGACAGGGCCGGAGGCGGGGTATTAAACGCGACCGGCAGCCCGGGGGGCTGGGGGGCGGGCATCGGGTCGAACAGCCAGCAATCCGCCGGAACCCTCATTATTAACGGCGGGACGGTCAATGCGACCGGCGGCAACCAGGGAGCTGCAGGAATCGGCGGCGGATTTTCAAAGTCCGGCGGAACGGTGATCATCAACGGCGGGGTCGTCTACGCAACCGGCTTCGGCGGCGCTGCGGGAATTGGCGGCGGAATTGGGGGAGCTGGCGGAACGGTGATCATCAACGGCGGGAACGTGAATGCGACCGGCAACAATGGCGGCGCCGGCATCGGAGCCGGTTATTCTCAGGACCCTAATCCTGCGGCCGGCGCAGCGGTGACGATCACGGGGGGAACGGTTACGGTGTCTGCGGGCAATACACCCGGTTATTCAGCGATCGGAGGAAAACCGTTCGGTTCATTGAGCAATAGCGGCAGCGGTACAATCGTGATTCCGAGCGGACAGGTTTTGATTATTCCGTCCGGGATTACTTTTGAGAATGCCGGGAAGATTGAAGGCGGGGGTACGATTAAGGGAGAGGGAATCATCCAGAATACCGGCACGATCAATAGTTCCGTATCGGGGGTCGCAGTCGAAGGCAATGCCTACGATTTGACGTTCGATTTGAACGGCGCGCCCGGCGCGGCGCCGTCTTCTTTGCATGTGTTGGCCTCGACGGTACAGGCAGCCGGATTGAGTCTGACCGTTCCGACTCCTCCGGGATATGAGTTCGATGGATGGTATACGTCCTCCGGCGTTCCGTTTACGGCCACGACTCCGATCGGTTCGATTACGAGCACCGCCAGCGCAACGTTGTATGCGAAGTGGAAAGATTTCAAAATTGAGTCGGTTGTCCCGATATCGGATATCCATGTCTCGTACGACACGCCGTTAAGCGCCATCGCTTTGCCTGCGATCGTTAATGTGACGCTCAGCAACGGGGAGACAAAAGCGGCGGCAGTAGCATGGGACGGAGGTACTCCGGCGTATAATGGCACACAGCCCGGCACCTATACGCTCACGGGTACGTTAACGGTTCCTTCAGGCTCGACGAACCCGGACAATAGGACCGCGAGCGTAAGTGTCGTCGTAGGTGGTCCGAGGGTAACTTCGGTTGAGGCGCTGTCGGATATAAATGTATTGTTCGCCACGCCAAGAACCGCCATCGGGCTGCCTGCGACCGTAAACGTGACGCTCATCAGCGGGGAGACGGCGTCGGCGTCGGTGGCCTGGGATACAGGTACTCCGTTCTACAATTTCCTCGAGCGCGGTACGTATACGTTCACGGGTACGCTGGTGGCTTCCGCAGATTTTGTAAATCCGGATGGGATAACAGCAAGTGTCAGAGTCGTCGTAGGGGACCCGCCGATCTTATCGGTGAGCACATTGTCGGATAAACATGTCCCATACGGCACGCTGATAAGCGCCATCGGGTTGCCTGCAACCGTGAACGTGACGCTCAGAAACGGAGAGGTGAAAACGGCGTCGGTGACCTGGAACGGAGGCGCCCCGGCATATGACGGCACTCGGCCGGGCAGTTACTCGTTCACAGGTACGTTGGCGACTCCCGCCGATTCGACGAACCCGGACAATAAGACGGCAAGCATTACTGTCGTTGTAGAAGACCCGACCGTCACCTCGGTTGCGGCGTTATTGGATATTCATGTTCCGTACGGCACGCTGATAAGCGCCATCGGATTGCCAACGACAGTCGACGTGACGCTCAGCAGCGGGGAGACAAAAGCAGCGTCGGTGAGCTGGAACGGAGGCTCTCCGACGTATAATGGCACTCAGCCCGGAAGTTATTCGTTCACGGGTACGCTGGCGGCTCCGGCGGGCTCGACGAATCCGGGTGGTCTAACGGCGAGTGTCCATGTCATCGTAGAAGACCCGACCGTCACTTCGGTTGCGGCGTTATTTGATATTCATGTCCCGTACGGCACGGAGCTGGAAGACATCGGGCTGCCGACAACGGTAGACGTAACTCTGAGCAGCGGGGATACCGGGGAAGCAACGGTAACATGGAACGGGGGCATTCCGGCGTATAGTGGCACCCAGCCCGGAAGTTATTCGTTCATGGGTACGCTGGCGGCTCCGGCGGGCTCGACGAATCCGGACAATAGGACGGCGAGTATTACTGTCGTTGTAGAAGACCCGACAGTAACCTCAGTGAGCATGCTGCCGGACATCCATGTCCCGTACGGCACGGAGCTGGAAGACATCGAGTTGCCAGCAAAGGTAGACGTAACTCTGAGCAGCGGGGATACCGAGGAAGCAGCGGTAACATGGAACGGGGGCATTCCGGCGTATAATGGCACCCAGCCCGGAAGTTATTCGTTCACGGGTACGCTGGCGGCTCCGGCGGGCTCGACGAATCCGGACAATAGGACGGCGAGTATTACTGTCGTTGTAGAAGACCCGACAGTAACCTCAGTGAGCACGCTGTCGGACATCCATGTCCCGTACGGCACGGAGCTGGAAGCCATCGGGTTGCCAGCAAAGGTAGACGTAACTCTGAGCAGCGGGGATACCGAGGAAGCAGCGGTAACATGGAACGGGGGCACTCCGACGTATAGTGGCACTCAACCTGGCACGTACGTGTTCAAAGGTACGTTAACAGCTCCCGCAGGCTCGACGAATCCGGACAATAGGATGGCGAGCGTGAATGTGGTCGTAGAGGATCCGACAGTCACCTCGGTTAACGCAATCCCGGACATTCATATACCGTACGGTACAGCGTTGGAAGATATCGGATTGCCGGCAACGGTAGACGTAACCCTGAGCAGTGGGGATATCGAGCATGCGACGGTGACGTGGAACGGAGGCGTTCCGGCGTATAATGGCACTCAGCCCGGCACGTATACGTTCACAGGTACGTTAGCGGCCCCTGCCGGTTCGACGAATCCGAGTGGTTTAACGGCGAGCGTTAATGTCATCGTAGAAGATCCGACCGTCACTTCGGTTGCGGCATTATTGGATATCCATGTTCCGTATGGCACGTTGATAAACGCTATCGGTTTGCCAGCGACCGTGGACGTGACGCTCAGCAGCGGGGAGACAAAAGCAGCGTCGGTGAGCTGGAACGGAGGTGTTCCGGCGTATAATGGCACTCAACCGAGCACGTACGTGTTCACAGGTACGTTGGCGGCCCCCGCAGGCTCGACGAATCCGGACAATAGGACGGCAAGTATTACTGTCGTTGTAGAAGACCCGACCGTCACCTCGGTGAGCACGCTGTCGGATATTCATGTGCCGTACGGCACAGAACTAGTAGATGTCGGGCTTCCGACAACGGTAAACGTAACCCTGAGCAGCGGGGATACCGATCAAGCAACGATAACGTGGAACGGAGGCACTCCGACGTATAGTGGCACTCAGCCCGGCACGTATACGTTCGCAGGTACGCTAACGGCTCCTGTCGGCTCGACGAACCCGGACAATAGGATGGCGAGCGTGAATGTGATCGTAGAAGATCCAACAGTAACCTCGGTGAACACGCTGTCGGATATCCATGTTCCGTATGGAACAGAACTAGTAGATGTCGAGCTTCCGACAACGGTAGACGTGACCCTGAGCAGCGGGGATACCGAGCAAGCAGCGGTAATATGGAACGGAGGCACTCCGACGTATAGTGGCACTCAGCCCGGCACGTACGTGTTCACAGGTACGTTAACGGCTCCCGTAGGTTCGACGAACCCGGACAATAGGACGGCAAGCATTACTGTCGTTGTAGAAGACCCAACAGTAACCTCAGTCGGCACGTTGTCAGACATTCATGTGCCTTATGGCACAGAATTGGAAGACATCGGGCTGCCGACAACGGTAGACGTAACCCTGAGCAGTGGGGATACCGAGCAAGCAGCGGTAACATGGAACGGGGGCACTCCGGCGTATAATGGCACCCAACCGGGCACGTACCTGTTCACAGGTACGTTAACGGCTCCGGCGGGCTCGACGAATCCGGACAATAGGATGGCGAGTGTGAATGTGATCGTAGAAGACCCGACAGTCATCTCGGTTGATGCAATCTCGGACATCTATGTCCCGTACGGAACAGAGCTGGAAGACATCGGGCTACCGACAACGGTAGACGTAATCCTGAGTAGCGGGGATACCGAGCAAGCAACGGTAATGTGGGATGGAGGCACTCCGGCGTATAATGGCACCCAACCGGGCACGTATACGTTCACAGGTACGTTAACGGCTCCAGCAGGTTCGACGAATCCGGACAATAAGACCGCGAGCGTCCATGTCATCGTAGGAGACCCGACAGTTATCTCGGTTGCCCCATTATCGGACATCCGTGTTTCGTACGGCACGAGGTTAGATAACGTCAAGCTGCCGACAACGGTGGACGTAAGCCTGAGCAGCGGGGATACCGAGCAAGCGACGGTGACGTGGGATGGAGGAGATCCGGCCTACAGCGGTACGAAGTCCGGCAGATACACGTTCACCGGAACGCTGACACCGCCGGCCGGGACGGCCAATCCAGACAACCTGACAGCGAGCGTGATCGTCATCGTGGACAGCGCCCGGAGTTCGGGGGCGGCCCCGGTTCCTCTCGATACAAGTACAAGAGTCTATTGCGGAGCCGGAGGCTGCACGGTCAGTTTGGGCGACCAGGTGGAGGTTACTGTTCCGCCCAAGGCGACGAGCCTTCCCTTCTACCTTACGTTAGAGAGGCTTGAGGAGGATGAGCTGGAGCTGCCCGATGGAGCGCAGTGGCTGAGCCAGGTTTTCAGTCTGACCTGGAGTGATGAGGATCAACCTCTTCTGCTGCCGATGACGCTGCTCATCAGGCTCGAATCCGCGAAGATCGGGGAAGGCCGCAGAGCCGCTCTGTTCGCTTACGATGAGTCGACCGGTAAGTGGTCGGAGGTAAACGGCAGTCTTGCGGGAGAGGTGTTCACGGCTCAGACAGACAAGTTTGCCGATTTCGCCGTCCTCTCCGTCGCCAAGCAGGTACCGCCATCCCAACCGCAACCGGAGGAGGAGCCCGGCACCCTGTTCAATGATATAACCGGACATTGGGCGGAGGCGGAGATCAAAGCGGCGGTGGCCAAAGGGATCGTGACGGGGTACCAGGACGGCACCTTCCGTCCGAATCAACAGGTGTCGCGCGTAGAGTTTACGGCGATGCTCAACCGCGCATTAAGGCTGATTGGCAGCGGAGGCGCGAGCGAGAGTCCGCAGCCGGAGTTCGCCGACGCGGCAAGCATTCCGGCGTGGGCGCGGTCATCCGTTGCGGAAGCGACGGCGCAAGGGCTGATCCGGGGGTTCGAGGACGGGACGTTCCGGCCCGGCGAGCTCATAAGCCGGACGGAAATGGCGGCGATCGCGGCGCGTGCGCTGCATCTGGCGCAAGCGCCGGAGGCGAAGCCCGATTTCGCGGATGCGGATGAAATTCCGGCGTGGGCGAGGGAAGCCGTGGCGGCTGTGCAGCAAGCCGGGCTTATGAAAGGGATGAACGGAAACCGCTTTGCTCCCCGTACTCCCGTAACTCGGGCAGAAGCAGCCGGACTGATTATCAGAATGATGGAGCGAGAGTGACGGCACCGCCGCCAAACCCCACAAGAATCGCCCTCTGCCCGGCCAAGAAGGTCAGGCGGGGGGTGTTTGGCGTTTACGCAGGGGACTGTCGGGAATAGAGGGAGATAAAGGAGTCGGGAATCGAATTTTGTCGATTAAATTGACATCCTCTTACCGAATGAAGTACACTATTCATAAAATGTAATAATTACGATTAAATGAAATCTTATTTTCACGCGACTACTAATGAAGGGTGGATTGCACGGATGATGAAATCGACGGGGATTGTCAGGAAAGTGGACGAGTTGGGGAGAATCGTGATCCCGATCGAGCTGCGCCGGACGTTGGAAATTGAAGAGAAGGATTCGCTGGAGATCTTTGTGGACGGGGAACGGATTATGCTGCGCAAGTACGAGCCGACTTGTATTTTTACGGGAAGCGCGGAGAACTTGGTGTATTTTTACGGCAAGCTGATCAGTAGAGACTGTATCGCTGAGCTCCAGCAATTATTCGCTTCGACTGAGGAAGAGGGGCAGTCCGTTCGTCGCCCGATTTAGGCATAATCGTTTTAACAGAAGAATAAATCGTAATAATTACTAAATGAACAAAAGGGGTATGAGAATTGAAGCTCTATGATTGTCTAATTGTGGGCGGAGGCGCAGCGGGAATCGGGATGGGGTGCGTGCTGCAGGAGCTGGGCGTCGAACGCTTCGGCATTCTCGAACGCGGGGAGATCGGTTCTTCTTTTCTTATGTGGCCGAAGGAGATGCGCATGATCACGCCTTCCTTTACAAGCAATGCATACGGGATGCTGGATCTTAACGCAATCGCCTTGAAAACGTCCCCTGCGTATACGCTCGGCACGGAGCATCCTTCGGGCGAAGACTATGCGAACTACCTGCATGCCGTGGCTGCTTATAAAAAATTGCCCGTGCAGACCGGCGTGGACGTCGCTTCGATTCAGCCGCTGCCGGAAGGCGGCTTTGAGCTGCAGACGTCGCAAGGAACGATGCGCAGCCGGTACGTGATCTGGGCGGCCGGGGAATTCCAGTATCCGCGGCTGGACAGCTTTCCCGGCGCGGAATATGCGATCCATAACAGTCTGATCCGCCAGTGGCAGGAGGTGGAGGGCGAGGAGGTCGTCGTCATCGGCGGTTACGAGAGCGGCGCCGACGCGGCGATTCATCTGAGCCGGCTGGGGAAAAAAGTGACGTTGATCGATCGCAACGGCCGCTGGACGCAAAAAGGCAGCAGCGACCCGAGCGTCGAGCTGTCGCCGTATACGAAGGATCGCTTAAAGGGAACGGAGAAAGGGACCATCGAGCTGATGGCCGGTTATGAGGTCCAGTGGATTGAAACGGCGGACGATGGAGGCTACCTGATTTATTGCGAAGGAGCTTCCGGCAGCAGCAACCGTTTCGTGAAGACGAGCCATCAACCGATTTTGGCCACGGGCTTCAAGGGAAGTCTGGGAATGATTCAGCATCTGTTCGAGCAAGACGCCCGCGGGGTGACGCTGCTAAGCGAGCAAGACGAGTCAACGACAACGCCGGGGCTGTTCGTCAGCGGTCCGAGCGTCACGCATGGCAATTTGTTGTTTTGCTTTATCTACAAATTCCGCCAGCGCTTCGGCATTGTGGCCGAAGCCATCGCGAACCGGCTGGGGCTGGATACGCAAGCGCTGGAGGAATACCGCAAACAGGGAATGATGCTGTCCGATCTGAGCTGCTGCGGGGAGGATTGCACATGCTGACCCAAGCGCTGGAGGAGCCGCGAACGGCGGTGCTGATCGGCTTCGAATCCTCCGGCAAATCGGCGCTGTTCCGCGGTCTCACCGGGGAGGCGACGGGGGAGGAGGCCAACTTTCGCGGTTCGACGATTCGCTCGCGCAAAGGGCGTCTGACCGCCGAACTGGACCTTGCGGATCTGCCCGGCATCCGGGCCAAGGACGACAGCAGAACGACGCAGGAGGCGATCGGGGCGACAACCGAGGCGGATATTGCCGTTCTTGTCGTTCGCGCCACGCATGCCGCGGCAGAGCTGCCGCTGCTGCTGGAGGCCGTGAAGCTGGAAGGCAAACGGGCGGTGCTTGTCTTGACGTTTGCGGATAAAATGTCGGCCAATTTGGCGGAGCTGGCGCGATACTACGGCGACTGGCTGGGGATTCCCGTTCGCACGGCGGACGCTCGCCGACTGACCGAGGCCGGAAGAACGGAGCTGCTCTTATCGCTGGCCATCGCCAAGCCGATTCGACCGAAGGCGAAGGAATTGCTGAAACCGGATTTTCCCGTCGTCCATCCGCAATCGACCTGGTTCGAGCATCCCGTATGGGGACGGCCTCTGTCGCTCATGATGACGCTGCTGCTGTTTGCCGTTCCGGTGCTGCTCGCTTATCTGCTGTCGACTTGGCTGCAGCCGATTGTCGACCGGAGCGTTATCGATCCGATCAAATCGCTGTTTGACGGCGCTTCTACGATTGTGCAGGCGCTGATCGTTGGCGATTACGGCATCGTCACGCTCGGCTGGTACTCCTTCCTCTGGGCGTTCCCGGTCGTGCTGCTGCTCGGGATCAGCGTCGCGCTGGCGGAGGAGACCGGGATCAAGGATCGGATCACCGACTCGCTGGACGGCTGGATGCGCCTCATCGGATTAAGCGGCCGCGATCTGATTCCCGTCCTGTCCGGTTTCGGCTGCAATGTCGTGGCCGTCTTTCAAAGCCGGGCATGCAGCGCTTGTACCCGCAAATCCTGCGTATCGTTGATCACATTCGGTGCCGCATGCAGCTATCAGATCGGCGCTTCCTTGTCGGTGTTCGGCTCGGCCGGCCATCCCTGGCTGTTTGTCCCGTACTTAGCCGTATTATTCTTCGTCGGCGCTTTGCATACAAGGCTATGGAACCGAACGTCGAGCCAGCTTGCTTCTCCGGTGTATGAGAGCAAAACCTTCCTGCAGAAGCCGGGGCTCCGCGCCGTCAGCTGGCGGGTTCGCACGGTGGTTAAGCAGTTTCTGCTTCAGGCGATGCCGATCTTTATCGCGATTTGTTTGACGGCCACCGTCCTGCAGCTGACCGGCATTTTGGAAAGGTTATATAAGGCTGCGGGGCCCGTCATGGAATGGTTTCACTTGCCGGCGGAAGCGGCGAGCGGCGTTATCTTCTCCATTTTGCGCAAGGACGGGCTGCTGATTTTGAATCAGAACGAAGGGGGCTTCCTGCAGTCGCTGCACGCGGGCCAGGTTTTTGTGCTGGTGTATCTGGCTTCCACGTTAACCGCCTGTCTGGTGACGCTGTGGACGGTGAGAAAGGAGCTCGGGTGGTCGTTCGCTCTTACGCTTGCGGGCAAACAAGCGCTTACGTCTCTCGTGTCAACGGGAATCATTTTGCTGGTGGTAGGCGGATGAACCGGGAAAGGAAATTCATATGATTCTGTCCGATCAAACGATACGGCAGCTTATTCTCCAAAAGGAGCTGGCCGTGGAGCCGCTGACGGAGGAGCAAATTCAGCCTGCCTCCGTCGACCTGCGGCTAGGCGCCCATTTTCTGAAAACAAAGGAATTCGTAAACGGGATAATGACACTGGAGGAGGAGATGACGTATGAAGCGTTCGAGAGCGAAGCGGTCGTTATTCCTCCGCAGTCTTTTTTACTGGCGACTACCCTCGAAACGATCCGCCTGCCGGATGACGTAACCGCATTTGTGGAAGGAAGAAGTTCAATCGGCCGCATGGGCCTGTTTATTCAAAACGCGGGCTGGGTCGATCCGGGCTTTGAAGGTCAAATTACGCTGGAGCTGTTTAATGCGAATCGATTGCCGATCAAGCTGTCCGCCGGACGGCGCATTTGCCAGCTGGTGTTCGCCAAGATGGATCGCAAAACCGAAAATGCCTATCGCGGGAAATACCAAGGACAACGAAATGCGGTCGGCAGCCGGATTCATCTGGATAACGATTTAAATGGATAGTCATGCTGACATTTGAATTAAGGGAGATAGACAATGAATAAACGTTTGGGAACCGTATCGCTGTGCCTTTTAATCTTATTAGGATTGTTCCTCGTCAGCGCCTGCAGCAGCAACTCGTCACAAACGGGGGAAGCGTCGTCCAATGACAATCCGGACGCATCCGAAAGCGCGGAGGTCTCGTCGCCCGTCCCGGCGCAAGACAACGGGGGAGAAGAACAAGTGGTCATCCGCCACACGATGCACGATCACGAATTTACGCCCGAGAAGATCGCGGAATTCGAGCAAGAGCATCCGAATATAAAAATCGAAACGGTGCCGGCCGATTACAACAAGTTGATGTCGATGATTGCCGCAGGGGACGTGCCGGACATTATTCGCGTCGATTTGTCGGAGCTGCCGGGTTATGTCATCAAGGGGATGGCGCTTGATCTAACCGATTATTTCAACGGCAGCCCGGTGCTTCGGCCGGACGACTTTCTGCCCATCGTTAACCAGTTCCGTTTCGATAGCGATAAGAGAATACAAGGCGAAGGACCGATCTACGGCTTCCCCATGGATGTTTCTCCCGATTTTTCGATGGTTTATAACAAAAAGCTGTTCGAAGCTGCGAAGGTTCCCTTTCCCAGCAGCACAGAAGCGATGTCGTGGAGCGAGCTGGCAGAGCTGGCAAAGAAGCTGACGAAGAAAGACGGAGATCAAGTGACGCAGTACGGTCTCGCCTATTACAAAGGCGATATCACGGCGAACCAGGATCTGCTTAACCTGCAGCTTCTGCAGCTGGGAAGCAGCGCTTACAGCGCGGACTTCACATCGGCGGATTATACGACGCCGGAAATAAAGAACTTGCTTCAGTTCTGGGCGGATACGACCGAAGCTGCGATTGGACCGAACCCGTTGCATCCGGCAACGGAGTGGGTCGGCCAATTGTTTGTCGATAACAAGGTCGGGATGATGATGATCGGATACAGAGGCGCGGGATTCCTGAAAGCCAATCCGTCGACCAAGGACCGTCTGGACGATTTTGGCGTGGCGCCGGCGCCGGTAGCCGACAACGGAACCCGGATTTCGCCGACAGGCTTTGGGACCGGAGCGATGATCTACAGCCAGTCGAAGCATCCGAAGGAAGCCTGGACGGTGTACGAATGGTTTCTCGGCGGCAAGCCGGAGGAGGAGCTCGTCAAGGCGAGCCTCGCCCTGCCCGGGACGCACAAATTGATGGAGCTGCTGCCCAAGGAGACGGAGTTCGACAAAATGAACTTCGAATTCATTCAGAACGAATTGAAGTATAACAACGAAGCATTGCCGTTTAACCCTTATCTGACCTATCAGGCTGTGGACTCGGTGTTCGAAAAGTACTTTACGCCGGTTTATTACCATAAAGATACGGTTGACGGAGCCGCGAAGAAAATAACGGAAGAACTGAATATCCTCATTCGTGAAGGCATGCAATTGCTTGACAACGGCTGACCGGAAATATCCATGAAAAGAAGAACGAAAGAAGCGCTGGAGTTCTACTTGTTCATCTCTCCCTGGTTTGTCGTGTTCTTTCTGTTCGGTCTGCTTCCTCTGCTATTTGGATTGTATTTGAGTTTTACGAATTTCGCGGGCTTTAATATGCATGCCGTCAAGTGGATCGGATTTGAGAATTACGTCAAAGTGTTCACCGACAACGATGCTATGTACGCGCTCGGACGGACGTTCTTGATTACGGTCCTGATCGTCCCGGCGAGCCTTGTCGCCGGATTTATGCTGGCTGTGCTGCTGAACCGGAACGTGAAGCCTGTCGGCATTTATCGCATGCTGTTTTACATGCCTTCTATCGTTCCGGTCGTGGCGACCGGAACGATGTGGCGTTCTATTTTCGTTCAGGACGGGCTGGCCAACCAATTGCTGAGCGGATTGGGAATGAAGCCAATCGACTGGCTCGGCTACGATTATGCGACGCTCTCTCTGTTTATCATGCTGCTCTGGGGGAGCGGCGGAGGCCTATTGATCAATTTGGCCGGATTGAAGGGCGTACCCAAGCATTTGTATGAAGCTGCGACGATCGACGGCGCTTCAACGGGGCAGCGGTTTATGAAGATTACGATTCCGCTTGTGACGCCTGTTTTGTTTTTTCAACTGGTGATGCATGTCATCCTCTCGGTGCAAATTTTCGTGCAGCCGATTCTGCTCGCTTCCAAATCGAACAGCCTGCTGTCTTTGCCGATTCGTCCCAATTATCTGTTCTCGGTGCACGCGTTTCAACAAATATTCGCCTTTAACCGATACGGGTACGGACTGGCACTGCTGTGGGTCATGTTTATCCTGATTTTGCTTTTGACCGCGATTCTATTTACAACAAGCAGGTTGTGGGTGTTCTACGAGGTTGAGCAGGAGGGGAGATAACGTGGTTCAGACTCACTTCCGCTTCCGGGCGGCACGAATGGGATTGTACGGCCTCCTCATCCTGCTGTCCGCCCTGTTCGTTCTGCCACTTTATTGGCTCGTGGCGAATTCTCTGCAGTCGGCTGGTTCCTCGATGGCCTTTTGGCCGGAGGGATTACATTGGGAAAACTATACTTTGGCAGTGACATTGATTGATTATGGGAAGTATGCCCGGAACTCGATCATCATTGCGTCCATCTCCGTCGCGATCCCTGCCTTTACGAGCGCTCTTGTCGGTTTTGGCTTCGCTCGGCTCCGCGGCCCCGGGAAAAACGCGCTGTTTATGTTGATGCTGTCGACCATGATGCTGCCGGAAATCGTGACGCAAATTCCAACGTACGTCCTCTTTTTTCAGATCGGGTTTATCCATACGTTTTGGCCCTGGCTGTTCTGGGCGATTGGCGGCAGCGCCGTCGGTATTTTTCTGTATCGCCAGTTTTTCT
The DNA here is from genome assembly GCF_042431195.1 of Cohnella cellulosilytica. Classification (NCBI taxonomy): domain Bacteria; kingdom Bacillati; phylum Bacillota; class Bacilli; order Caryophanales; family Paenibacillaceae; genus Cohnella; species Cohnella cellulosilytica. The sequence goes on along the minus strand of NZ_JBHMDN010000014.1, from coordinate 32,647 downwards.
CCGACATTCCCAAGGAGTTGGAGGAGGCGGCGAGAATCGACGGCTGTTCGACGTTCCGCATCTTTTGGAGCATTTTCCTGCCCGTCTCCCTGCCCGTAGTCGCAACGGTATCCATCCTGTTACTCAACAGGGCTTGGGGCAGCGACTACGTGACGCCGTTTATGTTTTTGCGGCTTGATCAATACCCGCTGTCAACGGCGCTTTTCTCGATCGGCTACACCTGGCCCTCGGGTCAAAGCATTCCGATTGTCCAAAGCGCGGGAGTCGTTCTGTTCGTCCTGCCGATCCTCACTGTCTTTATTGCAGGTCAGCGATATTTGACGGAAGGGATCGTATATTCGAGCGTTAAAGGGTGACAACTGAACTCTAACAGAAGGAGCGGATGATCGTCATGAATCAAGATTTGCTCGATTCACATATCTGGGAAGAAGCATGGAAGACGGATCCGACCACGTTCGGAAATCGGATGAAGAATGCCGGTTTTGATCCTGTCCATGCCTTGGACCATAAAGCCAAAGAATTTGACAGGCAGGCGTTTAACGAAGAAGGCATGCGTAGAAAAGAGCGGATTATCGGCTGGCTGGAGGATCAAGGCGTGTCGTTCCAGGGAGCTTCCGTCCTCGATGTCGGAGCGGCTTCAGGCGGGTTTTCCGTTCCTTTTGCCGAGCGCGGAGCGGAGGTTACGGCTGTGGAGCCTTGCATTCCGCTGGCGAATTTGCTCCAGGAAAACGCCGGCAAGCTGAAATCCGGCAATGTCAGACTGGTGCGCGAAACATTCGAAGCGATCGATCTCGATAAGGCAGGGTGGCGGAACGCCTTCGATCTCGTTTTCGCCTCGATGTGTCCAGCCGTCACGGATTGGCAGAGCGTTGAGAACTTGATCAGCTGCGCCCGCCGGTACTGCTATATCAGCCTGGCCGCAGGCGGACACGAACACGGCCTGGTGGACGAGATCTGGCCCCTGGTTACGAACAGGCCACGCGATCCCGATCATTCCGAAATGATCTATCTGCTCCAACTGCTTTATCTCAAAGGCTATGCCTATGCCTCGCTGATTACCAAAGAAATGAAAACGACGGAATTGTCCGTCGAAGCCGCAACCGAAGAAGCGATAAACAGACTGAGCCTGCTGCAGCTGCCCGTAGATGAGAATACGCGCGGTATTGTTACGGATTATTTGAAACGCACCTATCCGGACAATAAGGTCGTGTTCCAACAGGGAGGACGTTTTGGAAAAGTTCTCGTTCTGATTCGCGATCGTCAGATGTATTCTCGGAATAAAAAGGGATAAGGACCAGCCAGCCTTGGTTTGTAATGAGAGATGGGTCATGAGGGGGGATTGCGGAGAAGAAGCGGCATCAAGGCGCCGCTTCTTCTTTTCTCTTATCATAGGCGATCGATGCGACGGCATCGTGCAAATGAATCGATTCCTCGTTCCGGCAGGTGACCGTAAAAGCCCGTACAGCGTTCATCTCATATAAGTCCGCGGCGACCAGACGCGCCATATCCTCTACAAAGCGGGGATTTTCATAAGCTTGCTCCGTAACGCGTTTCTCGTCCGGACGTTTCAAAATCGGGTGGAGGGCGCTGCTTGCGTTGGATTCGGCTGCTTCAAGGAACGCGGTTTTCCAATCCTGATCAGAGAAAGCGGACGGATCGATCTCGGCGCTCAGCGTGACCATCCCGCGCTGATTATGGGCGCTGTATTCGCTGATTTCTTTGGAGCAGGGGCATAAGGTGGTGACGGCCACGCTCATGCCCAGCGTGATTGCGGGCGCTTGACCCTTCTCATAGCCGACATGTATGGAAACCTCCGCGTGATTCAGCCCTGTCTGTCCTGTAACCGGGGCGGAGCGCTCGTAAAACCAAGGGAAGGTTATCGTTAATTCCGCGCGTTCCTGGTCCATAACCCGGGCAAGCTCTTGAGCAAACTCGCACAATTCCGGAATTTCGGCTGCCCAACCCTTCTGGCGATAGCGCTCCAATTGCTCCGTCAAGCGGCTCATGTTGATGCCTTTGGATTCCCGGCGCAGGCTGGTTGCAAGCGAAATCGCGGCAATGCTGGTTTGCAGCCTGGGAGCCAGCTCGGAACGAACTTGTATCGGGTGCCGAACCTCGCAGATGCCCACCCGATCAAGGGGAAACAGGAAATCTTCCCGATGATTTTGCAGGTCGGCCATTTGTTCTTTGGTCGTGGGCTTGTCCCCGGGAACGGGAGCCGTGGAGCCGAAACGTCGATGACGCTCCGGCTTCGCGGGGAGAAGCGGCTTGGCGATCGTTGGTTGCATCGTATACTCCTTATCCTGTGGCGGCAAAGCGTCACTGATATTTTAATTGTAATAATTACTATTATGAGTGTACTATAAAATACTATCGAGGTAAACAGGAGTTGGAGAAGCCGGCCGAAGTCAATCGGAGCGGGGAAGCATTGACAGAATTCCAATAGAAGAGATATGCTTATTTTTATTGTAATTATTACAATTAAAGCGAAGGGAGACGAATAAATTGTCCCATCCTGTACCTATCTATCTGTTTTGCGGTTTTCTGGGGAGCGGAAAGACGACGTTGCTCAACAATGTATTGGATTTTCTGCAGGAATCCGGGAAAAAGCCGGCCGTGGTCATGAACGAGCTTGGGGATATCAATATAGACGGGCAAATTATCGGACAGAACGTGCCAATGGCCGAAATGTTAAGCGGCTGCATTTGCTGCACGATCAGCGGCGATCTGGGGATGACCATTTACGAGCTATGCCAGACGCACGAGCCGGACGTGATTTTGATCGAAGCGACCGGAGTGGCCAATCCGCTGGAGATCATCAATAGCGTAACGGAAACCTCCTTGTTCCTGAAAACGGAGCTGAAGCATATCGTGACGGTTATCGACGCCCCTTCTTTTCTGGAATTGCGCCGCGGCGTCAAAGGGAGAGTTTATCGTTTAATGGGCGAGCAAATTTTGGCGGCCAGTTCGCTTATTTTGAATAAAATCGACAAGGTTTCCGCCGAGGATTTGCCGGAGCTGGAGCGGGAAATCAGGGAATGGAACGCGACCGCTCCGCTCTACAGCACCGTGTATGCCCAGGGGGGCTTGGATTTTCTTCACGAATCGGCGGATCTCGGCGATTCCTGGCGAGCCGCGGCGAAGCAGCCTGACGTCCACGACGGATCGGGTCATCACGATCATGCCCACGAGCATGCACACAATCATACCCACGATCACGATCATGATCATGATGGAGCAGAGCATGCGCCGACCTACCATCATTCCCATGACCATGTGATGGTGTACACGCATTATTTTGATAATCCGATTCAGCGCGAGCCGTTTGAAGCCTTCATTCAAAACCTTCCGTCGAACGTTTTCCGGGCCAAGGGAGTATTGCAGTACGCGGACGAGAATTCCCCCACCCTGTTCCAATATGCGTTCGGGCAGCTGGAATCGTTCCAGATTCGCCCGCAGAAGCAGCTGCCGCAAGTTGCCGTGCTTATCGGCGAGCATTTATCGAAAACGGATATGGCTCTAGCTTTAGAAAAGCTCGAGAACGATTCGGAGGCGAGCCGCATCGGGGGGGTGAGCGTCGCAGCTGAAGAATGATACGTTGGCGACAATTTCGGGGGGCAGCAAAGAGGGTGCCCCCTAAGGAAACGGGACACCCAATTGGAACAGCATACTCAAACACGGTTTTGCTTCATATGCTTAAAAGCTGTAATTGTATATAATAATTGGTCTTCTGATAGTTCGTAGGAGACAACGTAATTATCTATCCGGATGCGGGATCCGTTTCTGCCAATTCGGGAAGGATCGAAATACATTCCCATTTTTGTCGGTCAATTTCACAAACATGAGATCAGCTCCTTTCCTATTATTATAACCTACAATCCGCGTCAGGTTAAGCGAGCCAAGATTATCCGGCAGCGCAGCGGTTTAACTGCTCTTCGAACCAGCCGCGGTCCAGGTTTTTGCCGATGATGACGATTTCGCTGTGGCGTTCCTCGTCTTCCCGCCATTCCCGGTCGACCGCCATTCCGAACAGCATATGAACGCCCTGGAAAACAAAGCGCTTGTTCATCCCTTTAATATTCAAAATCCCTTTGTAGCGGAAGGTGTCGGGGCCGTGCTCGGCAATCCATTCTTGGATAAAAGCGTCCAGCGTTTCCAGGGAAAGCGGACGCTTCTCCCGAAGCACGAGAGAAGAGACCGCGTCATGATGGTGATGGTGATCCCGGTCCAGAAATTTCGGATCGATCTCCAGCTTTTTCGCCAAGTCGAACGCCTGTACGTCCAGAATGGATTTGACATCGATGCTGCCTTGCCGGGTCAAGTACGTTCGGGCGGTGGGATTGATCGTCAGAAGCCGCTCCTGCAGCTTCGCGAGGGCGGGGGAGTCGACCAAATCCGTCTTGTTCAGCAGGAGAATATCGGCGAATCCGATCTGCTTCTGGGCCTCGTGGCCGTCATCCAGGTGCTGGGCGATATGATAGGCGTCCACGACCGTTACGATCGCGTCGAGCTGATAGAACATCGCAATTTCCTGCTCGGCCAGCAGTGTCTGCGCCACAGGGCCCGGGTCGGCGAGGCCGGTCGTTTCGATAACGACCCGATCGAAGTCGATCTTCTTCCCGGTGTTGGACAGTCCCAGCCGGGCTTCCGTCAATTCTCCCATAATCCGGACGAGATCCCCGCGAACGGAGCAGCAGATGCAGCCGTTGTTCATCTCCAGAATTTCCTCATCGGCTCCGACGACGAGCTGGCCGTCAATCCCGGCGTCTCCAAACTCGTTCACGATGACGGCGATTTTCTCGCCATGATTTTCATGCAAAATATGGTTAAGCAGCGTCGTCTTTCCCGCCCCCAGAAAACCGGTCAGCACTGTAACGGGGATTAAAGCGCCATTTTTTTCAACCTTCATGCTTGTTTCCTCCTCGTCTGGGAATAGATTTCGAATTATAAATGTAATTATTACGATTAATAAATTAAATTATACTTGTCCTCTAAAAAGATTGTCAATCCGCAAGGTTAAATGCAGTTAAATGATAGCGATAGATTAAATGTAATTATTACGATATAATGAACAAAAGCTTTTGCGCAGCGCTCATGAAATTCAAGGAAACGAGGTGCAGTTTTTCGATGGTGCCAAGGAATGGAAAAAGAATTCCGGTGACGGTATTGAGCGGTTATCTCGGGGCCGGAAAAACGACCCTATTAAATCACATTTTACAAAACCGCGCGGGATTAAAGGTTGCCGTCATTGTGAACGATCTGAGCGAAGTGAATATCGACGCGGACCTGATCCGGGAAGGCGGGCAGCTCAGCCGTACGGACGAAAAGCTGGTGGAGCTGTCCAACGGCTGCATCTGCTGTACGCTGAGGGACGATCTGCTGCTGGAGGTCCAGCGCCTGGCCACGGACAATCGCTTCGATTATATTCTCATTGAATCGACGGGCATCGGAGAACCGCTTCCGGTCGCTCAAACCTTCACCTACGCCGACGAGCCCGACCAGATCGATCTGTCGAAGCTGGTTCGTCTGGATTGTATGGTGACCGTTGTGGACGCCTACCATTTCTGGAAGGATTACAACTCCCGGGACAAGCTTAAGGATCGCGGACAGGCAACCGATGAAGGGGATAGGCGCAGCGTCGTTCAGCTGATGGTGGAACAAATCGAATTTTGCGACGTGCTGATTCTCAATAAATGCGACATGGTCGGCGAAGAAGAGCTGATGCGATTGGAAACGGCGCTCAGGGGAATGCAGCCGCAAGCCAAGCTGATTCGAGCGATTCACGGAAAAGTGGAGCCCGGGGAAATTTTGAATACGCATTTATTCGATTTTGAGACGGCCAGCCAATCCGCGGGATGGATCAGAGAATTGGAAAAGGAGACGCATACGCCGGAGACGGAGGAGTACGGCATTTCCTCGTTCGTGTACAGGCGAAAAATTCCGTTCCATCCGGAGCGGCTGCGCGAGTGGTTAACGAAGTGGCCCAAATCGGTCGTGCGCAGCAAGGGGATTATGTGGATCGCGACGCGCAACGATATCGCCGTCGCCTTCAGCCAAGCGGGCGTGTCCGCCCAGCTTGCCCGCGAAGGCCGCTGGGCGTCCGCGCTTTCCGAAAGGGAGCGCAATGAATATTTTCAATCCGGATACGAAAGATCGTCCGATTGGGACGAGAAGTACGGGGACCGGGTGACCAAGCTGGTGTTCATCGGCATTGACATGGATAATTCGGAAATCTCCCGTTCTCTCGACCAGGCTTTGCTGACTCTGCAAGAATTGCAAAGCGACTGGCATCTGTTCAAAGATCCGCTGCCTAAGTGTTAAGATTTAAGGGATCAGGTTCCTTCAAAATTGAGCGAGTGGAGAGGAGATTATATGGCACACGCGGCTCCTTGTTATGAAATCGTCAACCCCCAGGACAGGCAATGCCCGCTAACCGCTCGTCTGAACAACCTCTACGGGACAGTCGAGCCCAAACCCGGCCCGATCGAGAGATTCGAACGGACCGTCCAGGTTCCGCAGGGAATGGGGAACGGATATTGGCAGCATACCCGGCTGCGTCCGTCCGTCGATCTGGTGTTAAGCGAGGCTTGTTTTCAGCGGCCGATCACTTTAAGCAGCATCGAGAGGGAAGAAAGCGTTAATCTCGGATTTTGCCTGGGCGAACGCATTCACTGGCGCATGGAGGGGAAGAAGGAGGAGATGGCGCTGGATACCGGAGAGGTGATGGCGTATGTCAATACGGAAGCGCCGAACAGCTGCCAATACGATTCGGGACGGTTGTTCAAGGGATTCACCCTCAAGCTGGACCCGGCCAGGCTGAAGGAGGAATGGCAGCTTCCGCTGGACGACTGGCTGGCCGCCTTGACGCGAAATCCCGAGTCGTTCGCCAATCGCCAAGCGACGCCCGCCTTGCAGCGGCTCGTTCGGGAGATCGTCCAGTGCCCGTACCAAGGCGACATCAAGCGAATGTATTTGACCGGCAAAGCGTTGGAGCTGACCTCCGTATATTTGCACGAGATGGTGCTGGAACGCGAAGCGGGGACGGCGCAGCCCGGGTTGACCCGAAGCGATATCGCCAGCCTGCATCGGGCCAAGGAGCTGTTGGACGGCAATTTGTCCTCGCCTCCCGGGCTTCGCGCGCTTACGAAGCTGGTTGCCCTGAACGAATTCAAGCTGAAAAAAGGCTTTAAACAGCTGTTTGGGATGTCCGTGCATGCCTATGTGATCGACAGAAGAGTGGAGACGGCATACGCGCTGCTGCAGGAGGGGAAACGAACGGTAACGGCCGCCGCCCATGAAGCGGGCTTCGCGAGGGCCGGCCATTTCTCCGAATATTTCAAACGCAAGTACGGCATCACTCCTTCCGAATACCAAAAGTCGCTTCCCGCAAAGCATCAGATTTAATCCGAAATCGTAGTGCGCGCTCCGGATTTGGGCTTCTCCGACAAGCGGGTTTATGAGAAGATAGCCCTGATTGAGAATCATTTTCAATTAAAATACATCAGGCCAAGGAGTGACTGAGCTTGCGTGCCAGACTCAAAAGTAAAGATTACATTCTGATTGGCGTTTTCAGCATTCTGATTTATATCGTAAACGCCATCGTCGGCTTTGCGTTGACGCCTGTGATGGCGACCGCCGCGATGCCGCTGATTTCCGGGATTTGTCTGTTTTTCTCCGCTGTCGTCTACCTGATCATGGCGATGAAAATCGGCAAGAGGGGCGTGCTGCTTCTGCTTGCCGTCGTGACGGGGGTTATTTATACGGTCATGGGCGTTCCGCTGATGCTGCCGTTTTTCGTCTTGGCGGGCCTTCTCGGGGAGGCGGTTCTGTGGCAGGGAGACGGGAGCCAGTATCGCCGGCTGAAGCGGCAGGCGACGGCTTATGCCGTGTACGGGGCGTTATTCGGAATCGGCGCCTATGTTACCGTGTACGTGTACGGCAGCGACTATCTCGAGAAGATGTACGATGAAGAGATGAGAGGGAGCATGCTCGAATTCGCCCATTCGCCGGCATGGATCGTCGGGAGCATGGCCTTTTCGTTCGTGCTGACGCTGCTGGGCAGCTGGTTCGGGGCGAAGCTGCTGAACAAGCACTTTATTAAAGCCGGGATGATCAAATAAAGCAAAGACTTCGGTAAGGTGGGTTGAGATGAAGACCAGTGCGGAAATGTCGGGTTTAATGCAAATTGCCGGGGAGAAAAAAGGACTGTTGATCGTCGCTGGCATTTTTTCGGTTGTCTCCAGCTTGCTGCAGATGGCCCCTTTTGTTGCGGTGTACAAAATCGTCGAGGAATTGCTGACGCACGCGCGGCAGCCTTCCGGTATCGACAAGGACTTGATTCTTTATTGGGGCATCGCCGCCCTTGCCGCCTTGGTTGCGGTGCTCGTATCCTTCTATATCAGCGGGATGTGCTCTCATATCGCGGCGTTTAACATTCTCTATCGGCTTCGGGTGCGGTTGGCCGATCATGTGGCCAAAGTGCCGATGGGCTACCATACGAAAACGGCCACAGGCGAGCTGAAAAAGATCATTGAAGTCAGCGTGGAGAAAATCGAGAAATTTGTCGCCCACCAGCTCCCCGATTTGGTCAGCGCGGTGGTCATTCCGATTCTGCTGCTCGGCTACTTGTTCTGGCTCGATTGGCGGATGGCGCTTGTCCTGCTGCTTCCGATCGGCGTGTCCTTCTGGCTGCAGGCCCGGATGTTCGCCAGCGAGGCCGGTCAGCAGGCCTATCGCGACTTTCAGTACGCAGTGGAGGAGATGAACGCGACCGGGGTGGAATATGTCCGCGGGATGCCGGCGGTCAAGGTGTTCGGCATTACGGCCGACTCCTTTCTGACCTTCAAGCAGGCCGTAACCCGTTACCGCGACATCTCGCTGCGCATTACCCATCTGTGCAAGGTGTCGTACAGCCTGTTTTTCGTCATGATCATCTCGCTGTTTACGTTCGTCGTTCCCGTCGGCCTGCTGCTGCTCGGCGGCCAGGCGGGCGATCAGTCGTTCGCGATTACGTTTATTCTGTTTCTGCTATTCAGTCCGAGCCTGTCGATTCCGCTGCTCAAGCTGCTTCAGTTCGGCGGCGGGCTGCGGGAGATCGTCGAGGGCAACAAGCGGATCGAAGCCGTCTTCGCCGAGCCGGTCGTGGCCGAGCCGGCCGTTCCCCGCGTGCCCGAGCATTACGATATTTCCTTCCGGCAGGTTTCCTTTGCGTACGAGCGGCAGGACAGCAAGGATTACAAGCCGGTGCTGCGGGAGATCGATTTCGTGGCCAGGACGGGGGAGATGACCGCGCTGGTCGGCCCTTCGGGCGGCGGCAAATCGACGATCGCGAGCCTGCTGCTCCGATTCTGGGACGTGCAGCAGGGCGACATTGCGATCGGCGGCGTATCCATTCGGGACATCGGCACGGACAAGCTGATGGAGCTGATCTCCTTTGTGTTCCAGGACGTGCATCTGTTTTACGATACGATCGAGGAGAACATTCGGATGGGCAACGCCGCGGCCTCCAAGGAGGAGGTCGTCTCGGCGGCGCGGGCGGCTTGCTGTCACGAATTTATCGAAAAGCTGGAGATGGGCTACGACACCAAGATCGGCGAAGGCGGCACCTATTTGTCGGGAGGCGAAGCCCAGCGGATCGCGATTGCCCGGGCGCTGCTCAAGAACGCCCCGATTCTCGTGCTGGACGAAGCGACGGCTTACGCGGACGCGGAGAACGAGCATAAAATTCAGGAGGCGCTGGCCCGGCTCGTGCAGGGAAAAACGGTGCTGATCATCGCCCACCGCCTGTCGACCATTCGCGCGGCCGAGCAGATTCTCGTCGTTCGCCAAGGAGAAATTGTCGAGCGGGGAACGCACGATCGTCTCCGCGAGGAGAACGGCCTGTACGAGCAAATGTGGCAGGCGCATATCCGGGCGGCATCCTGGAGGCTGGGAGCAAGCGGCAGCCCCGGGGTCCGCGCGAGCGCGGTCGAAGGAGGACAGCGGGGATGAACAACTATTTCTACAATATTTCGGGAGGAAAAATAAGCAGTCTCCTTCCTTCCGGGTTCGCCGCGCTGCTGGACGGCCTTGCCAAGATGGTTCCCGCCGCGCTGCTGGTCGATCTGTTCAACACGATCTACATCTCCTTCGCCGAGCCGGACACCGGCTTGAATGTGGCGCGCATGTGGATCGTCTGCGCGATTCTGTTTGTCTGGCTGGCCGTGGAGTACGTCGCTTACGCGTCCTTGTACGACAAAACGTACGGCGTCGCTTACAGCCTGGCCGCAACGGGACGGTTAAGCCTGGCCGAGCATATTCGGCGGCTGTCGCTCGGCTTTTTCGGCCGGCGCGATCCGGGCGACCTCACCAATCTGCTGCTGGGCGATTACGGGCAGGTCGAGCATACGATCTCGCACAATGTGCCGCAGCTGATCAGCGGGCTGGCGCTGCCGCTGCTCGCTCTGGCCGGGCTGCTGTTCGTCGATTGGCAGATGGCGCTCGCGATGTTCGTCGCCGCTCCGTTCGGCGCGCTGCTGCTCTGGGCGACCGACTCCGTTCAGGCGAAGCTCAGCGCAACGCATGTGAAGGCCAAAAACGAGGCGGCCAGCCGCCTGCAGGAATATTTGACCGGCATTCGCGAGATCAAGGCGCATAACATGGGCGGCCAGCGCTTCGAACGGCTGCGCTTGTCCTTCGACCAATTGAAGAGCGCTTCGATCCGGCTCGAAGGCATCATGGGGCCGATGATTATGGGGGCGATGCTGCTGACCCGTTCCGGCATGACGCTGATGATTCTGACCGGCAGCTACTTGCTCGTGGGCGGCGAGCTGTCGCTTCCCGTCTTCCTGCTGTTTCTGCTGGTCGGCACCCGAGTGTTCGAGCCGCTTACCGTCGTGCTGATCAATTACGGCGAAATGCGCTATTCCGCCTTCAGCGCGGAGCGGATTATGGAGGTGCGGCGGGAGCAGCCGCTGCAGGGAACGGGCTCCGTGCAGCCCGGGCAGCCGATCGTCTTCGATCGGGTGACGTTCGGCTACGACGCCGGCAAGCCCGTGCTGCGGGACCTGTCGTTTACGATCGAGCCGAATACGATTACGGCGCTGGTCGGACCCTCCGGCAGCGGCAAGAGTACGGTGACGCGTCTGATCTCGCGGTTCTGGGATGCGCAGCGGGGGACGATCGCGATCGGCGGCGAGCCCGTAAGCGGCGCCGATCCGGAGCGGCTGCTGCAGCATATCTCCATGGTGTTCCAGGACGTCTACCTGTTCCAGGATACGATCGGCAACAACATCCGCATCGGCAAAATGGACGCCACGCAGGAGGAGATCGAGGAGGCGGCCAAGCGCGCGCAGTGTCATGAGTTTATCCGCAATCTGCCGCAAGGCTACGATACGCCGGTCGGCGAAGGCGGCTCGACGCTGTCCGGCGGGGAGAAGCAGCGGATTTCGATTGCCCGCGCGCTGCTCAAGGACGCCTCGATCGTGCTGCTGGACGAAGCGACGGCTTCCCTGGACCCGGAGAACGAGGCGGCCGTTCAGGAGGCGATCAACGAGCTGGTGACGGGCAAGACGGTTATCCTGATCGCCCACCGGCTGAAGACAATTCAGCATGCGGACAAAATTCTCGTGCTCGATCAGGGGCAGCTTGCGGAGGAAGGCACCCACGACGAGCTGCTGGCTCGGCAGGGGCTGTATGCGCGCCTCTGGCAGCTGCAAATGAACACGGACGGATGGCGGGTCAAATGACGCTTAAGCGAATCGAATTCGACCCACGCGCCCAATTGCTGCTGCTGGTCTTCGTCAGCGCGGCCAGCTTCTGGGCGGAGCGGCTGGCGCTGCTGTGGATCGTCGGAGGGATGGCGGCGTATTTGCTCGTGCAGGGCATGTACGGCGGCGCGATTCGTTTCGTCCTGCTGGCGGCCGCCTTCTTCCTGATCCAGGAATGGAGCTCGCACTTCTCGTACGGTCTGCTGACCTTCGTTACTTTCTTTGCTTTTCTGGGGCTGCGTTTGCTGCCGGTGCTGATGGCGGCTTCCGCGTTGGGGAGAACCCCTTCCGGCCAATTCATCGCGGCGCTGCGTACCTTTCGCATCCCGATGGGCGTGCTGATCGCGGTTGCCGTCGGCTCGCGGTTTCTCCCCGTCATTCGCACGGAGTACGAGGCCATTCAGCTGTCGGCGCGCTTGAGAGGCTTGTCTCTGGCGTCTCCGCGAAACTGGCTGCGTCCATTGCGCACGTTCGAATACGCGATCGTCCCGCTTTTGATGCGAAGCCTGAAAATCTCGGACGAGCTGGCCGCCTCGGCGACGACCAAGGGAATCGATTATCCGGGCAGGAAAACAAGTCTTTATCCGATTGCCTGGAGGCTGCAGGACGTCGCGATTTTGGCGTTGGCGGCGGCCGGACTGCTCGCACTCTTTTACTTCGGGGGACTGTCGTGAAGCGGAAACAACGAATGATTGAAATCGACAACGTCTCTTTTCAATACGACGACGCCTTCGAGCAGCTGAGCAATGTCAGCTTAACGGTCTATGAAGGCGAGTGCGTCGTCGTAACAGGGCCCTCCGGAAGCGGGAAGACAACCCTTACCCGCATGGTCAACGGCTTGATTCCGAACCACTACGAAGGCCGGCTGACCGGCTCGGTCCGGCTGCGGGAGCAGGATGTGAGCGGCATGGCGGCTTGGGATTTCGGACGCCTCGTCGGGAGCGTGTTCCAGGATTCGCGCAGCCAGTTTTTCGCGGCTGTCGTGGAGGAGGAAATTGCCTTCAGCGGCGAAAATTACGGCATGGACCCGGCGGAGATTCGCGCGCGGGTGGACCGGTTGGCCGCGGAGAGCCAATTAACCGCGCTTCTGAAGCAGGAAGTACATCGTCTCTCCAGCGGAGAGAAGCAGAAGGTGGCGGTGGCCTCCGCCTGCCTGGCGGACCCCGAGCTGTTCGTCATGGACGAGCCTTCGGCCAATCTGGACATGGCGGCGACCCGGCAGCTGGCCGATCGGCTGGCGGCGCTGAAGCGCAGCGGCAAAACGATCCTGATCGCCGAGCATCGCCTGTACTACTTATTGCCGTTGGCCGACCGGATCGTCTATATGCAGGACGGAGAGATTCAGGCGGAATGGACGCCCGCGCAATTGACTGCGCTGGCGCCGGAGGAATGGCGGCGCCTCGGTCTTCGCTCGCCGGTCGTCCGCGCGCCTTCCGTTCCTGCCTTCGGCGGAACCCGCGCGCAGGAGCGGTTAGCGCTGGACCGCGCGGCGATTGCTCCCGGGCGGCTCAAACCGGCCGTACTGGAAGATATCCGCTTCTCCGTGGGCCAGGGAGAGATCGCGGCCATCGTCGGCCCTAACGGGGCCGGAAAAACGACGCTGGCCAAAACGATTTGCGGATTGCTGAAGGAGCGGGCGGGAACGGTTGCCATGGACGCACAGCCGTTGAAAGCCAAAGATCGCTTGAGGCGGACGTGGTTCGTCCTCCAGGATAGCGATTATCAATTGTTTTCCGACAGCGTCCTGAACGAATTGCTGCTGACGCACGAGCGCGAAGAGGATGCCGCCGAACGAGCGGAAAGTCTGCTCAGGGAGCTGGATTTATGGGCGTTCAGGGACCGCCATCCGGCGTCGCTGTCCGGCGGACAGAAGCAGCGGCTTACGTTTGCGGTGGGGCTGATGAACCGGCCCGAGCTGCTCGTGCTGGACGAGCCGACTTCCGGGCTGGACGGCCGGAACATGCGCCGCGTCGTAAAACTGATCCGTCAAATGGCCGATACCGGCGTTACGATTTTGGTCATCACCCACGATTATGAGCTGCTGTTCGGCGCGTGCGACCGGCTGCTCTTTTTTCAGGGGCATCGCTTGCAAGCGGATCTCGAAATCACTGAACGGAACGGGGACGCCGTTCTTCGCTTGATGGAGACTTTGGAGCCTATTGAATAGCTAGTGTCCGTTCCCTAACTTGGGTCGTACAAGAGGATCGATGGAAGGAGATAGATGCGACTTACACCCATTCATCGATCATCTTTCTGTACGACTTTTTGTATTTAGGGGACGGCCCCACTCGATTTTAACCAGGTAAGGAGGAGAGCCGGTTCTCCAACTTGATGGAAAGCTTCTTCCTTTTTAGAAATTGCAGGCAGGGATCTTCCTTAAAAAGAAGAAATAACAAAGAGGTTGGGCTATGATAAATGCAGGAGAACCTGGGGAGTTGAGGGTATGGCAGATGCTTGGAACAAGAAGTATGTGCTAAAACATAAAGATGCTGCGGTTGCAGAAATCGAGCTTGACGAGGCGACAGGGGCAATCTCGGCGATCGGGAACGTCTACGATACGCGTCACGTACCCGTTGGAATAGCCGTAAAAAAGGGGCGAATCGATCGTGCCGCTCTCAATGAATGGTGGCGCGGCAGAGCCATTCCGGCCAGCCGGGACGGCATTAAAGAAGCGCTGCTCGAATTGAAGCTTGCCACGACCCATAAGCTGCTGGACAAAAGCTTGGGACTCAGCTTGTCCGACCAGTATTGGATTTGTCCCTCCGGTTCGGACGCGGATTGGCGGCAGTTCAATTTTTTTGACCATGGTTTCTCCGAAGACGTTGGCAATGTGCTATTGGGCAAGGGGGGGGCAAGCGATGCCATTAGTTTAATGTCGCCTGACAATACGTCGGATGGATGGTTGAAAAAGAAATGGACCATTATCGAAGGCAAGCGCTGCCTCATTAAAGGCGGGAGCGGGGCGACCCAGCAGGAGCCGTATAACGAGGTGTTGGCAAGTGTGCTTATGGAGCGCTTAGGCATTCCACATGTTCCCTATACGCTGATGGTACAGGAGGATTATCCGTACAGCGTATGCGAGAATTTTATTACCCCGCAGACGGAGCTGGTTACGGCTTGGTACATCATGCAGACGCAGCAAAAACAAAATCATGTGTCGGTATACCAGCATTATGTGAATTGCTGTGATTCGCTTGGCATTTCAGGGATTACAGACGCACTTGACCGCATGATCGTGACGGATTATTTGATTGCCAACGAGGATAGACATCAGAACAATTTCGGCATTGTGCGAAACGCTGATACCTTGGAATGGCTGGGGGCGGCTCCGATTTACGACAGCGGTTCGTCGCTGTGGTTTTCCAAGCCGACGCCGCTTATTTCGGCAGCGGGAAAAATAACGTGCAAACCGTTCAAGCAGGACCACAATGAGCAGATAAAGCTCGTTACCTCCTTCGACTGGCTCGATCTATCCAAGCTGCGTCATATTGAAGATGAATTTCGAGAAATACTGAAAGGTTCGCTGTTTGTCGATGAAGCAAGATCCGATGCGTTATGCAAAGCTTTGCGCAAGCGAATCGAGATGCTGGCTGAAATCGTTCATTCCCGTACGCCTCACGTTTGGGTGGATGATCGCAGCGGCGATGTGAAGGAGAATATTGCTTATAGCGGGCAAGTAGAAGATGACTTGGGACAATAGACTTAAATGAAGGGTTGTCCTTAAAGACAAGGCTTCCCATGAAGGGAGCCTTATCTTCTGTTGGTCGATCGGGCCAACGGCGCTTACGTTAAAATCGGGGCCAGATGCTCCAGCGCCAAGGAGCGTATGCGCTGCTCTTGCGGAATATTTTCATACAGAAGATGGCTTTTTCCTGTCCGTTCCAGCTGCTGGCTTATAGCCGCAATGCGCCCCTTGTTAAAGTCGATAAAACGGAAATCCACCTGCCGCAAGTTCTCCATCTCCCCCATAGGAGCAAAAGCTTCCGCCTTAATGGCCGTATTGATCTCCCTGAGCTCCAGAACCTCAAGCCGCCTGGCGCTCCACAGCTTCCCGATGTCCCGCAGCGATTTCATGCAGCTTAGCTCCAACTGCCGCAGGTTGCCCAGCTTCGAGAAATCGCACAGACGCTCTACCTTGGACAGCGATAAGCCCAGATAGCTCAAGCCGCGCAATTGTCCTACGGCTTGGATGTCGCTCAGATTGCGCACGGAGGACAGGACCAGCATGCTTACGTTCGAGTCGGCCAACACCTCGAGCGGCCCTTTTAATTCGCAGCTATCGATGGACAAATATTGGATCGCCGGCAGTTCCGTCACGACATCCAAACGATCGATCGCGCAGTTCAGCACCAGCGTATCCAGACGGGCGCATTCCGCTATAGGGGCCAGGTTGTCGAATTTGCCGTGCAGCTCAAGATAAGTTAATTCGTTATAGCTGCGGATAAAATCCAGATTTTGCGCTTTTTTGGGCGAGCTTACGTTCAGGAAACGCATTTGCTTTAAGGCGCCAAGCCGGGTCAAGTCCTGCGGCAGCCGAAGGTCCAGCTTCAGAGCGGCTGCGTGCTTCATCGACGCAAGCGTCTCCAGAAATTCATCCGTATAGCGGGTTTTCTCGTCCCTGTTCCAGATATGCAGAATCAGATCCGGTCGTTTGGCGAACACCCGCGCATCCAGCTCAAGCAGCTCCTCCGTCAAATCCACGCCGACAAGAAAGCTGACGGTCGCCCGGTGGCGCAGCTGCTCAACCGCAGCGTTCATTTTCTCTTCGTTCCAGGGAACTCCCTGTATGGAAGCGTGCCAATTCATGCTCTGTCCCCCTCAGACTAAGTTTTGTGCGGCTGTTCCATGCCGCCAAGCCCGGCAGCTTACCACTGCTCCAATACGGTCTCCAAATCTTGTTTGAGCAGGTCCGTGCGGTAGCTCAGCTTTTTCTTCTTCAGTTTCTCTTCCAGAATAGCGACGATTTCCCTCAAATCCCGCTTAAACAGCTCCTTCAGAGCTTCAAGGGCGAACTCGCCCTCCTGTCTGGTAAAATGTCTCGTAAATTCGAGCTTGAGCTGTCCGCCGCGCTTGGCGAGCTTGCCGATCTGCAGGCGGGGACGAATATAATAAGGTTCCGCAAAATGAGCCGGGACGTCTTCCTCCGAATGAAAATATTCGTAACGTACGGTAGGCGAAGGGTCGTCGTGGTGGCTGAACCAGCATTGAAAGGCCAAATAGTCGAAGTCGACCCCGTATCGTTCCTGCCGCATATCCCGATCGAGCCGTTCCCGCAGCTCTCGCAAGCTATCTACGAACGGCTGGACGGACTGCTGATAATTGCCCGAACGCACCAGGCGAACCGGGTTTTTAGGCAGGGGATTGCGCTGGGCAGCCAAGCTAGAGATCCCGTAGTCCGTCGGATCGCGGCCGTCGTCGATGACAAAGCTGTCTCCCCGTTTGCTCCAGCCTTTGGCGGTTCCTTCAATCGTATGGAAGGTTCGCGTTCGCAGACTGGAATAATAGGACCCATTGATCCATTTCTCCGCAATTGCCTCGACAGGCTCCCGTTCCCCCCAGCCAACAAGCCGCAGCGCTTCGCATACGCGCACCAGCCTGTTCCACTCCCGAATGTTCGCATAGTCCAAGTAACGGTCGTATTCGGCCAGCAGCGCCCGGCGCAGCGTATCCGGCGACGGTTCCTTCCGAATGCGGGCGGTCAGCTGCTCTAACGTTTCCATTAAATAAATATCGTCCAGCATACGGTACAACGCCTCCCCGATCGCCGCGATTTCTTTTTCGACAATCTCTCTCTTCATTATTGCTTCACCCGCTTTTTCTCTCAAGAGACCAATGTCACAAAATACCGCGCTCCAACTTCTGGTTTATCCTGCGAATCGGGAGATTTATACTGTAGGAAATCGGAACGAATTCACATTCAAACGGAGGAGAGCGGGATGAACCAACCAAAAGGAAGCAGCCCGGGCGTCCCCAGCTGGGATGAACGATATAACGGAGACTTATACGTATACGGGGAGGAAGCGAACCTGTTTCTGCAGGAAGCGGCGCGAACGATTCCGGCGCAGTCCCGGGTAGCGGCTTATGCGGAGGGAGAAGGGCGCAATGCCGTGTTTCTGGCCAAGCTTGGTCACGAGGTTACGGCTTATGACTACGCGCAAGCGGGGCTGCGCAAAACGGAAGCGCTGGCGGTCAAAAATGGCGTTCAGGTGCGAACGGTCCATGCGGACTTGATCGAAGACGAGCTGCCGGTTGAGCGGTACGATGCCGCGGTAATGATATTCGGTCATTTCCCGGGAAAGGATCAGTATCGGGTGTTGGACAAAATCCTCGGCTCGTTAAAGCCGGGCGGTCGCCTGCTGACGGAGGTGTACGAGAAGACGCAAATCGACTATGGTACCGGCGGTCCCAAGGATGCGGACTGGTTGTACGACGCGGCGGAATTGCTGGCATGGGGGAAGCGGCTGCGGCTTAAACATTTTTTCGCGGGCGAAGCGGAGCGGACGGAAGGGCTGTATCACAGCGGGGTCTGCCATGTCGTGCAAATGGTCGCGGAAAAGCCGGATCTCACATGAGAATCCGACCCGGTACTCAACTTACGTATTCGACTTCTTGTGAGCCAGCCGCTGCTTGAACTTCTCGACTCTTCCGCCGACCTCGAGAAACTTCTGCTTGCCCGTGAAGAATGGATGGGAAGCGGAGCTGATATCGACGCGGATGACCGGATAAGTGTTGCCGTCCTCCCACACCATCGTTTCATGGGAAGAGCGGGTCGATCCCGACAAAAACTTGAAATCCGCAGCGGCATCGTAAAAAATAACCGTATGGTATTGCGGGTGCGTGTTGTTTTTCATCAGCGGCTCTCCATTCTCTAAATGTAATTTTTACGGAATAAATCAATTATAGAGGATAAAGATGATCAGCGTCAATATAAATATTGATAATGATTCTCACTTGAACTAACATACAACTAGGAAAACGCGGAAGGAGTGAGAACGGATGCCGGAAAATACGGGAGCTGCGGGATATTTTACGAAAGAGACAATTGCCGATGCCGTTCACCTGTGGACGCGCTCGGCGGTTTCCTTAATAGATGTTCGTTATCAGCTGCTGCATCCGGACATGCCTATGCGCAATTACAGAATGCCGTCGGGCATGCTGGTGTACACGTGCGGCGGCAAGGCTGAAATCAAGCTGGATCGGACTGTCTATCACCCGGAACGTTTCGGCCTTTTTCATGGGGGAAAAGGGACGGAACTGTCGATTCGTCCCGTAGGCGGGCAGTTGCCGACGTACATGGTGCTCTACAAGGCGGAGACGGCGCCGTTCTACAAAAGAGACATTCATCGTTTGCTGGAGCAGACGAATCCCTTTATGCAGGCGTATGGGTTTTCGCCGGAAAACCCGATTTTTTTTACCGGAAAGCTTCAGACGCTGTACGATCGCTGGAAACGGGAATCGGCAATGGACCGGCTGCATGCAAAGATCATTCTCTATCAGCTTGTTTATGAAATTTACCGGGAGCTGGAGGCGGGCGGGGTTCGTTTTTTCGAGCCCGATCTGGTTGCCGCCGCCAAGCGTTATTTGGACGAGCGATACGCGCAGCCCGTTTCCATTCAATCGTTGACCGATCTGCTGCCGATCAGCGGGAGCCAGCTCGGCAGGCTGTTTAAGCAGCGCGAGCGCAAAAGCCTGCAGGAATATTTGAACGAGAGGCGGCTGGACGCAGCCAGACGCCATTTGCAAAATCCGCATGTCACCCATAAGGAGATCGCCGCGGGCTGCGGCTTTGTCTATGAGCTGAATCTGATCCGCATGTTCAAAAAATATTACAAAATGACGCCGACCGACTACCGCAGAAAAATGATAGAAAACATGCGGAATCGTGATATTGATAACGATTCTCAACGTCTTTACACTGAGAGAGGACTAGACGGATTAGCCCAATCTACAGGAGACGGGGAGTTATCGATGTTAGGACAGACAAGAAGCAGGGAAATGGTGCTGGCGGCTGCCTTGGGCGTCATGCTGCTGCTGTCGGCATGCGCGTCGAACGCGCCCGCGACCACCCAGTCGCCGAGTCCGGCGCCGGTGCAATCGCAGGCTCAGGCAGCGCCAAGCGCGGATACGAAGGAGACGGTGGCGGCACGGACGCGAACGATTGCAACGGAGCACGGAGACGTGGAGGTTCCCGCCGATCCGCAGCGGATCGTCTACTTGGTGTGCAACAACGTGGGAGATATACTGCCCTTCGGCAAAACGGTGGTCGGCATCGATCAGTATGGCGATCCTGCCCAGCGGCCCGAGCCATGGAGGCAGCAATGGGGACCCTTCGTCGCGGATGCCCTAATGGTTGCGGGCAGCAATCTCGAAGCCATTATGGCTCTTGAGCCCGATTTGATTATCGGCTCCGCTACTTGGGCGTCGTCGCCGCTGGAGCAATTGAGCAAAATCGCGCCCACCGTTTTTTACAATGAAATGTCGCCGCTAGAAGAGAGGATGACGTTCTTCGGGGAACTGTTCGGGATGCCCGAACGGGCCGAAGAGCTAATTGCCCAATATGCGGCCAAAGTCGAAGCCGCCAAGCAGCGTCTCGTCGATGCGGGCATTTACGACAAAACCATCGTGTTCCTGCAAGGCGTCGAGGAAGGGTCTGCCGGCTTGCAGGGAGATAAAACGAGAGGTATCATTTACGAGGACTTGGGAATGCGAGCTCCCGAACGGGTGGAGAAGCAATTTTTCAACCGGGAAAATCCGCAGACGGAGGGCTTCTATTCGCCCCTGTCTTTGGAAGTTATCGATCAATACTTGAATGAAGCGGACATCATTGCCTATACGAATTTTGCGCCAAGCGTGGAGGAACTGGAAAAGCAGCTTTCCCCCGTGGAAATCTGGCAGGCGCTCCCGGCGGTGAAGGCCGGAAACGTGACGTTCTATTCCATTACGGATACGCTGATCGATTTCGATTATGCCAGCCGCACAGTTTCGTTGGACACTTTTGTCGATGCGCTGCTGGAGCTGCCGATTGCTCGGAAATAGTTCGAATTCGCCAAGGGAAAGATGGCGCAGCGGGTTCAATCCGGCTTGAGTTGTTCGGCGTATAGGGGGGATGCACAGGACGCGTTCCCTCTTTTTCTCGCAGACGTTCTGTGCAGGCCCTAAATCTCCGCCCCGCGGCTGGCACCATAAAAACAATTGCAAACTCGAAAAGCTTCTGCTATATTGAGTGTAATTATTACGAATTAAACAGAAGGAGGGGTTACTATGGCCAAAAAGTCAAAAGTGATCCGCGAGTTGAAAAGACGGGCCACCGTTGCCCGGTATGCGGAGCTCAGAAGACAGCTTAAGGCGAACAAGGATTACGAAGCGCTGAGCAAATTGCCGCGGGACGCTTCGCCGACCCGGCTGCACAACCGCTGTGAAGTCACGGGCAGGCCGCGGGGTTACTTGAGCAAGTTCAAAGTATCGCGCATCGTGTTCCGCGAGCTGGCTCATCAAGGCCAGATTCCCGGCGTGAAAAAAGCAAGCTGGTAGTCCGGCGATCACGTATTCTCCAGCCCGACTCACGAGTCGGGCTTTTGTTGCCTTATGCAGTCTTTTGTCGCAAATCATTCGACAATTATCGTAATAATTACGTATAAAGGAGGAGAAATGTGGCACATCTGTTAATGATCGAAAGCTGGGTAGGAGCGAGCGGCAATCTGCTTCCCCCGCTTCTGAAGTCGCTCGGACATACATACACCTTCGTCGCCCGCAGGCCGGAGCATTACCAAAGCTCCCACAGTACGGAGCAGCACCCGGTGCTCCGCTATGCCGATTCGGTGCTCGTGACGGAGACGAACGACGTTCCCGGATTGATCGAATTTCTGCGCCCTTATCGTTTCGACGGCGTCATTACCGTATGCGATTACTACATAGAGACCGTCAGAGAGGTGGCGCAAGCGTTCGGCCTGCCTTGTCCGTTCCCGGCCCGGGTGAAGACCGTGCGGCAGAAGCATCTGATGCGCCTTGCGCTCGATCAGGCCGCCTTGGCCAATCCGGGCTACCGGCTGGCGCGTACGCGGGAGGAGGTCGCGGAGGCGGCGGCCGCCATCGGGTATCCGCTCGTGCTGAAGCCGGTGGATCTGGCGTCCAGCGCGTTCGTCAGCCTGATCTCGAACGACGGCGAGCTGGAAGCGGCTTACCAGGCGCTTGAAGCGTTCCCGCTTAATTTCCGGGATCAGGAGCGGGACCGGACGTATCTGCTCGAAGCCTATATGGCCGGCGGCGAGGTCAGCGTGGAAAGCGTCAGCTATCAGGGAGAGACCGCGATTTTGGGCATTACGGACAAGTCGGTGACGGGCACGCCTTACTTTATCGAGAACGGCCATATGTTCCCGGCCGACTTGACGGAGGAGACTCGCGCCCGGACAGAGGAATTCGTGCGCGACGCGCTGCGGGCCGTCGGGTTCGATCACGGCATCGCCCATACCGAGGTGAAGCTGACGGCGGACGGACCGCGCATCGTCGAGATCAATCCGCGCACGGCGGGGAATTACATCGTCGAGCTGATCGAGCGCGTGACGGGCATTGATCTGCTGCGCGCGTTTGTGGACCTGTCGCTGGGCCAGCGGCCGGTTATCGCATCCGAGAATCGCGGCGTCGCCAGCGCGGCCGTCGCGTTCCTCGTCCCGCCGCAAGGAGGCGTCGTCGAGAGCGTCCGGGGCATCGAGACGCTGGAAGCGGACGAACGCATCGTCCGCTACAAGCTGGACGATTGCGCCGGCAAGCGGATTGAGCCTCCGATCGACAACGCCTGCTACCTGGGACACGTGGTCGCGCAGGACGCGGAAGGGCTTAATGCCAGACGTTACGCGGAGGAAGCGCTCGGCCGGATCGCGCTGAGCTTCGCTTCTTCGGAGGGGCGGAGATGAAGCCGATGAACTCGCCTTCGCTTCGCGGCATCGCCGATCTGAAGGAAGCCATTCTGCGGGGAGAGCTGGGGCCGAGGCCCGAGGCCCTGCCGATCACCGGAGCTTCCTCGATCTATCAGACGACGCAGTTTCCGTCCTCTGCGGTCAAATATCATAACCATTATTTGCTGCTGCGGGTGGAGTCTTATTTCGGCGCTTGCTCGCATACGGCCGAGCAATTGGCGGCCGGAGCCGCGGCGAAGTGGTCCGGGCGCACCCTCGACGAGGCGCTGCGCGACGAGAGCCTGCCGGTGCAGGTCGCGGCGATGGACGCTTATCTCGGCTGCGTCTATCCGCACCGGGAGCATTGCCGGCAGACGATGGCGATCCCGCCCGGCACTCCGCTGCAGAAAGCCGAGCTTCGCGACGCGCTTATTGCGGATACGGCGGACATTCGGCCCGGGCAGCGGGTGGCGCTGATCGGCGTAGTGAATCCGCTGATCGAAGCGATCGTGCGGCGGGGCGGCACGTGCCTGCCCTGCGACCTGCAGCTTGAGCGGACGCAGCAGGGGGAACCGGTCGAGAAGGATATGGAGAAGGTGCTCGACCGGGCGGACAGTGTGATCTGCACGGCGATGACGCTGAGCAACGGCACGTTCGACCGGATTGTGGAGCGAGCGAGAGAGAGGGAAATTCCGCTGACGGTCTATGCGCAGACGGGCAGCGCGGTCGCGGCCCGATTCGTCGGACAGGGAGTGACGGCGCTGGTCGCGGAGCCTTTTCCCTTTACGCAGTTCAGCGCGGCCGATACGCCGCTCTATTGTTACGCTGCCGGAAGGGAGCGAACGGGAACGCATGCCGTATAAGACGAACACGGACAACTTTCTGCACACGAATCCGTCGTTGTATTTGGCTTTTCACGACGACGATGAGCTGAGCATGGCGCGATTCGTGCACCGGGTGCTGCTCGAATACGAGGCGGGCAGCCGCGTGCTGGACGTCGGCTCGGGTCCCGGGCGAGAGGTCGCCTACCTGCACCGCGCCGGATACGAAGCCGTCGGCCTCGACAATTCGCAGGAAATGCTGGGCTGGGCGAAAGCGCTGTACCCCGGACTGCCGTTCGAATACGGCTCGCAGTCGGATTTCTCGCTCGGCCGGCAGTTTGACGCGCTGATCTGCGTCGGAAGCACTTTTTTATACAATTTCGCCAACTCGGAGGTACTGGCCAGCCTGCGCTGCTTCCGCGAGCATCTTCGCGAGGGCGGATTGCTGTACCTGGACATGAGAAATGCCGCCTTTTTCCTGACGGAGGAAGGCCGGCGCTGGCTGACCGAGGAATTGACGGAACATCGGACGATCAACGGGGAGACCGTCACGATGACGACCCGGTTCGCCATCGATCCCGTTAGCCAGCTGTTGGAAAGAGATTATTGCTGGACGTTCGAAGGGCATGCGCCCGTTCGCGAGCATTTGCAGCACCGGCTGCTGTTCCCCCAGGAGCTGACGCTGTATTTGGAGCTCGCCGGCTTTCGGCTCGTACGGCTGTTCGACAAGCCGTCGCCCCATGTGGCGCGGTTCGAGTCCGGGCAGCCGCTGGCGTTCGGCAACGAGATGACCGGAACGCGCATGCAGGCGATCGCTGTGGCTATATAGACGGTTAAAAAATCAATATTGATACGGAGTGGAGACAAGAATGAAGAAGCTATCGTTTGTTATTCTATTGGGATTAATTTTGGCGGTCGCTGGCTGCAGCGGGGGCAATTCAAATGCCGGGAACGGCTCGCCCGAGAGCTCATCTCCGGCCGGAAGCGCGGCGCAGGGCGAAGCCTCGCTAAGCCCGGAAGCAAGCGGCGCGGAGCCGCAGGAGCTGGTCATCATCGGCCAGGAAATCAACGCCAGCCTGGACCCGGTCAAGCCGCTGACCTCAAGCTATCTGAGAAACATCGGTGTGGGCGAAGCGCTGTTCAAGGTGAATGCGGGGGGAGAAGTCGAGCCGTCCCTTGCGGAGAGCGCCACAGAGGTCGATCCGACGACCTGGGAGATCAAGCTGAGGCCGGAGGTCCGCTTCTGGAGCGGCAAAGCGGTCGACGCCGACGCCGTTATCGCTTCGCTGGAGCGTTCGAAATCGCTGGACCTGCAGGCCCAGCCGTTCCTGAACGATCTGACGATCGCCAAGCTCGACGATTATACGCTGCAGGTTAAAACCGAGCGCGAGCATCTGCCCGTGCCGCTGAACCTGTCTTATTACCAGACGATTATTCATAACGCCGAGGCTTCGCATGAGGATATCGGCACGATGGATCTCACCGGAATGTATAAAGTTACGGAATTTTCCCCGAAGCAGAAAACGGTTTTGACGATCAACGAGGATTATTGGGGACAGAAGCCAACGATTCCGACCGTCGTGTTCGAGGAGATCAGCGACGAGCAGACGAGGGTGCTGTCCGCTCTGAGCGGACGCAGCCACGTGACGCTTAACGTGCCCGTCTCCAGCCTGGCCCAGTTCAAGGACAATAAAGAGGTCTACCTGTCCGCGGCTCCGGCCGCTTCGACCCAGACGATCTATCTCAACCTGGGCCAAGACCAGCTTCAGGACGTTCGCGTCCGTCAGGCGCTGTCCTGGGGAGCGGATCGCGACGAACTGGTCGTTCTGGCCGCCGAAGGGCAGAGTACGCCCGTGACAACCTGGATGGCCAGCAATCCGGCCTATGCCGAGACGAAAAACGCCGTATACACCCAGTTCGATCCGGACAAGGCGGGGCAGCTTCTGGACGAAGCGGGCTGGCTGAAGGAGTCCGACGGCATCCGCTATAAGGACGGAAAACCGTTGACCGTGCGCTTGATGACCTGGGGCGGCGACAAGGCGCTGGGCGAAGCGCTGCAAAGCCAATGGACCCGGCTCGGCGTCAAGGCGGAGGTGCAGCACGGCGATTACAGCCTGATCGAGACGGCCCGCGAGTCCGGGGACTGGGACGCGTCCATCGAAGCCTGGAGCACCTTCGGCGAAGAATTCGCCGTCCTGTCGGGGCAGTATTCGCCCGAAGGAAGGGCCAACTACGGCGGCTACAACGACGAGGAAACGAACCGGCTTCTGGAGGAGCTGAAGAAAGCCGGAGACCAGCAGTCGAGGCATAATCTGGCTCTGCAGATCAACGAACGGGTTGCCCAGCAGGCGCCGGTCATCAGCCTGTTCCCGCGTCCGCAGGTAACCGCGGTGAGCAGCTCGCTGCAGGGCTTCGAGGAGCACTTCAGACAGTTCGAGAACGTTGTGAACGCCAAATTGACTTTGACTGCCCAATAATCGGCCGCCATGCATACCGTGCTTTTGCGCAAACTGCTGGAGGCGCTGCTTACGCTGTTTTTTGCCACGCTGATCATTTTTGCCCTGATCCGTCTGGCTCCGGGCGACCCGGTGCGGCTGATGCTGGGGCATCCCGGCGAGATCGCCGCGCAGGGAACGAGCGCCTACGACGAGAAGGTCGCGGAGCTGCGCACGGAATTGGGGCTGGATCGGAACGTCGCCGTGCAGTATGCTTCGTGGCTGGGCCGGCTGGCGCAGGGGGATCTGGGCACTTCGATCTTTACCGGCAAACCGGTCGGCCCGGAGATCGCGTCCAGGCTTCCGGCTACCGTCGCGCTGTCGTTGTCGGCGCTGCTCGTCCAGATCGCGCTGGGACTGTTCTTCGGAATGGTCGCGGCGCTCCGGTCGGGCAAGCTGACCGACCAGCTCATCCGTGTCGCCTGCGTCGCGCTGGCGTCCACGCCGGCCTTTGTCGTCGGCTTGGTCGCGCTGGCCCTGTTCGCCGTGAAATACGGCGTCTACGAAATCAGCAGCGACTTCAGCGCGTCCAGGCTGTGGCTGCCGGCGCTCACTCTGGGCATCCTCGGCGCGCCGCAGCTGGTCCGCATCATGAGAGCCAATCTGCTGACCGAATTCGGCAAAATCTATGTGTCTTCCGCCCTGTCGCGGGGGCTGGACCGCAAGCGCGTCGTCCGGCACGCCGCAAGGAACGCGCTTATCCCGCTGGTCACGATGGTCGCGCTGAGCTTTGCCGGCCTGATCGGCGGAGCCGTCGTCATCGAAAGCATCTTCTCCTGGCCGGGCATCGGCAAGTACGCCCTGGACAGCATTCTGGTCAAGGATTATCCGGTCATTCAGGGCTACGCGCTCGTGGCGGTATTGATGGTCGTTCTGATTCATTTTCTCGTGGATGTCGTTTACAGCGCGCTTGACCCGCGAATCCATCACAAAGGAGAGGCAGGCCGTGAAGAGACGGTTTAATTCCAAAAATCCGGCGAGCCTGATCGTCGGTCTTGTCGTGCTGGCGATTCTCGCGATCGCCATCCTTGGCGCGCCTCTGCTGGCTCCTTACGATCCCGTGGCGCAAAGCGCGGCCGAGCGTCTGGAGAAGCCGAGCGACAAGCATTGGCTGGGCACGGACCGCTTCGGCCGGGACATTCTGTCCCGCACGCTGTACGGCGGGCAGACGACGCTGCTATCGTCGCTGCTGGCGCTGTGCGCGGCTTTGGCGATCGGGCTGCTGGTCGGCATGGCGGCGGGGATGTTCCACGGCTCGGCGCTCGATCATATTCTGATGCGGATCATCGACGTGCTGCTGGCGTTTCCCTTCATGGTGTTCGCCATGGTCGTCGCCGGGCTCTTCGGCACGGGGCTGGTTCATCTGCTCCTGGCCGTCGTGTCGGTATGGTGGGTGAGCTTTGCCCGGCTGACCCGCAGCGTCGTGCTGCACGCCAAGAACGAAACGTCCTATGCGGCGGCCAAAGTGCTGGGCGCCTCGAATCTGGCGATCATGCGCAGGGAACTGCTTCCCAAAGCGATCAGCCCGGTGCTGATTCTGGCCACCTTCGAGCTGGGCACGCTTATTCTGTCCATCGCGGCGCTGTCCTTCCTCGGCCTGGGCGCGCAGCCGCCCGCCCCCGAATGGGGCAGCATGCTGGCGGACGGCCGCGCCCATTTCTTCCAGGCGCCGCATATTCTGATCGGCCCGGCGAGCTTTATCGTCGCGACCGTGCTGGCCTTCAACCTGATCGGGGAAGGGCTGCGCGACCGGCTGGACCCTTATGAAAAACTGGAGCTATAGGAGGCCCGACATGTCGTCCGATAAACGCGCCGAGGCATTGGAAGTAAGAGGCTTGCAGGTCGCCTACGAGCAGAACGGACGAAGAACGACCGTTCTGAATTCGCTGGATTTCGAGCTGAGAAAAGGCGAGATTCTCGTTCTGCTGGGGGAGAGCGGCTCGGGGAAATCGACGATCGCCAAAGCCGTCACCGGCATGCTGCCCCCGTCGGCCCGCATCGGGGGCGGTTCGCTGCAGGTCGGCGCCGCGCGGATTCCCGACTTGAGCAAACCCGGCATTCCGTGGGAACGAATTCGCGGAAGGGGTGTCGCGATGCTGTTTCAGGACGCCCAGTCGGCGCTTAACCCCGTTATGAAAATCAAGGACCATTTCAAGGAAAGCCTGCTCTATCACGGTCTGGCGTCCGCGGAGGAAGCGGCGGCGATCAGCGCCGCCATGCTGGAAAAGCTGAATTTCAAAGACGTTCGGCACATTCTGGACAGCTATCCGTTCCAGCTGAGCGGAGGCATGTGCCAACGGATTTGCCTGGCGCTGGCGCTGTGCCTCGAGCCTGCGGTGCTCGTCGCGGACGAACCGACGTCCGCGCTCGACACCGTAAGCCAGAAGGAAGTGCTGGATCTGCTGCGGAAGCTGCAGCGGGAGATGGGCTTGACCGTGCTGCTGATTACCCACGATATTGCCGTCGCTAATGCCGTCGGCAATCGGGTCGTCGTTCTGAACAAGGGGGTTATTGAGGAGGAAGGGGAGACAAAGGCCGTTCTGACCGCGCCGGCGTCCGCCTATACGCGCGAGCTGCTCGCGGCGCGAAACCGGATTGCCAGGCCGGTGCGCGGTTTGCCGCCCGCGACCGGCGAACCCGTGCTGGAAATCGTTCGGCTAAGCAAAACGTTCGGCGGAAAAAAACGCGTGCTGCGACAGGTCGACCTGACGTTGAACAAGCGGGAAATTCTCGGCATTCTGGGGCAGAGCGGCTGCGGCAAGTCCACGCTGGCCAAGTGCGTCGCCGGCCTGGAGCGGCCGAGCGAAGGGCGCATTTTGCTGCGGGGCGCGGACATCGGGCATTTGAAGGGGAAGGCCAGGCGCGAGACGAGCAAGCGGATCCAGCTCGTCTTCCAGGATGCCCGGGCGAGCCTGAATCCCGGGCGCACCGCGCTCCAGCTGGTGCAGGAGCCGCTGCACTATTTGCGGATCGGCGGCAAGGCGGAGCGGGAGGCGCTGGCCGCTTATTACCTGCACGAAGTGGGCATTGCCGACGAAGCGCAGACGAGACGGCCCCCGCAGCTCAGCACGGGCCAATGCCAGCGCATCGCGATTGCCCGGGCGCTGGTGCTCCGGCCGGACATTCTCATCTGCGACGAAGCGGTGTCCGCGCTGGACATGAGCGTCCAGGCCCAGATTCTGGAGCTGCTGCAGCGTCTGCAGAGGCAGTTCGGCTTTTCCATTCTGATGATCTCGCATGATATTCGGGTGCTGCGCGCGTTCTGTCACCATATCGCGGTGATGAGCGGCGGGAGCTTCGGGGAGCGCAAGCAGGAGAGCGGCCGGCTTCACGAAAGCCGTCAGCCGCACACCCAACTGCTGCTCAAATGCGCCGGCGATATGGAGGACGGTCTTGTCTAAAGGAAAGGAAGGATGAGCGTGATCGCCAATATTCTGGAAACCGTCGGCAGGACTCCTCTCCTCACGTCTCCGAACAGCAATCAAGCGGACGAGGGTCAGCTTTTATTCAAATACGAGCGCTACAATCCGGGCGGCAGCATCAAGGACCGGGCCGCGCTGTACATCGTCGAAGAGGCCGAGCGCAGAGGCTGGCTGAAGCCCGGAGGCACGATTATCGAGTCGTCCAGCGGCAATTTCGGCATTTCGCTGGCGATGATCGGGGCGGCCAAAGGCTATCGGGTCGTCATCCTGGTCGATCCCAAGACGACAAGCGCCAATCTCGCGCTGCTGAAGGGCTTCGGCGCGGAGGTGATCGTCGTGACGGAGCAGGACGATTCCGGGAGCTACCATAAAACGAGAATATCGCTGGCCAACCGGCTGGCCAGGGAGATCGAAAACAGCTACCGGCCGGACCAATGCTTTAACCTGCTGAACAGCGAGGCGCATTTCCGCACGACGGCCCGCGAGATCGTGGAGGCCTGCTCCGGCCGGCTCGACGCCTTCGTTACCGCGGTAAGCACGGGCGGACAGCTGGGCGGGATTTCCCGGTATTTGAAAATCTATGCGCCCGAGGCGCAGGTCGTCGGCGTCGATGCGGTCGGGTCGGCGATTTTCGGGGGAGAGGCGGAGGCTTACCGCATTCCCGGCATCGGACTCGGCTGGACGCCGGACAATCTGGATGTGAACGACGTGGACAGCGTCTACAAAGTGCCCGACGAGTCCGCTTTCCTGGCGGCACGGGCGTTCGCCCGCAACGAAGGCATCCTGATGGGCCCTTCGAGCGGGGCCTGCGCCTTGGTCGCGCTCAAGATCGCCCAGGAGCTGAAGCCCGGGCAGCGCGTCGTGTGCATGGTTTCGGACGGCGGGGACCGTTACGTCCAGACGCTGTTCAACGACGAATGGATGGAGAGCCAGGGCTTCGCCGTTCACGCGGACGTCGCCGCGATCCGGGAGGCGGCGCGCCGGCTGCGGCCGCTCGGCGGAAAACCCGTCGGCAATTACAAGCCGGAGCTCGTTCGACAGCTTGACGTGCCGGAGTCGACGCTGCGCCTGAACGCCGAGCTGCGCGATGCCGCGCTTGGCCTCGGGACGGCCGTTCCCGAATAAACTACAACGGAAGGCGGAGTTGCCGCAATGCCGCTGAACAGCGCCCTGTCCAAGCCCTTTTTGCGTTTATATCTGCTCGCGCTGCTGTTTTTCAGCGCCAATGCCATACTTAACGTCATTCTCCCGCTGCGCGGCGCGGCACTCGGCGCAAGCAACGGGCAGATTGGGCTGATTATGGGGACTTACATGTTTACCTGCATGTTTTTCCGTCCCTGGGCGGGCCGCCTGATTCACAAGTTCGGTCCGGAGAAGATTCTGCGCAGCCTGCTCGTAGTGAACGGTCTTGCGCTTATTCTGTACACGGTGACCGGGCTGGAGGGCTATCTGGCGGCCCGCGTCATGCAGGGAGTATGCACCGCCTTTTTCTCAATGGCGCTTCAGATCGGAATTATCGACGCCCTGCCGGAGCAGGAGCGCTCGCGGGGAATCTCGCTGTATTCGCTGTTCACGTACATGCCGACGATTGCCGGCCCGATTCTCGCGATCGGTCTGTGGAATTGGGGAGGTATGGGCGCCTTTACGTTCGCGATGATTGCCATTGCCGCGGGGACGGGCTGGTTTGGGTTTCACGTCAAGCTGCAGCGCGCCTCGCCTCCGGAGGACGCCGTCCGGGAAGGGGACGGAGAGTCGAAGCGAAGCGGCAAACTCGGGCCGCTGTGGATCTGCTGCCTGCTGATGCTGTTCGTATCCGTCGTATTCGGTTCCGTCTCTACGTTTATCCCGCTGTATGCCGGACAAATCCCTTACGGAAACGCCGGCGTGTTTCTTATGGTCCAGGCTTCCGTGATCGTCATCGTGCGGTTCGCGTTCAGCAAGAAGCTTCCGTCCGACGGCAGGTGGCATGCGGGCTTCGTCGGAACGGTATGCCTCATCTGCGCCGGCGGCGCGATGCTGCTGTCTCTGTCGCCGATGCTGGGGCCGACGGCGCTTTACGGCGCGGCTATGCTGATCGGACTGGCCCAGGCGACGCTGTATCCGACGTTGATCTCGTATTTGACGTTTGTGCTGCCGAAGGCGTCGAGGAACGTACTGATCGGTTGGTTTATCGCGATGGCCGATCTTGGCGTCTCGCTGGGCGGAGCGGGGATGGGTCCCGTCGCCGACGCGTATTCTTATCGCGCGATGTACTCCGTGAGCGCCGCGTTGGCCGTAGTGTGCGCAGTCGTCGCCTGGGCGAACCGCAAGGCGAACAGCGAAGCCGGAGCCGTCGCAAGCGTATGAACAAAGGAGAATTTTGATTTGGTGAAATCCGTTAAGGAATATCGCATTGCAGCCGCCGGCGCGGAGAGAGGACGCGACATCGCCGATTTTGTTTTGTCGCAGATGCGGGATTTGTATCCGAAGGGCGCTTACGAGGAAGATCCGCAGGATTTGCGTTTGTTCGAGCAGGTGTACGTGCGCCCGGCGAACGCCGTCTTCCTGATCGCGGAGGATGCGGACGGAGCGCTTCTGGGCACGACGGCCGTTCGGCCGTACGATGGGCGCTTCCCGGAATTGACGCCTCTGCTCGGAGCCGGTCCGGTCTGCGAAATCGTCAAAGTCTACATCCATCCCAATTGGCGCAGGAAAGGCATAGGCAGCCGGCTTTACGCCGAAGCCGAGCGAACGGCCCGGGAGGCCGGTTACGCGGAAAGCTACCTGCACACGTCTTTGCATTTGCCGGGCGGCTACTCGTTCTGGCAATCCCGGGGATACCTGGAACGTTACTGGGAGGCGGATCGGATCGCGCATATGAGCAAAAAACTCGACGAGAGTTGAACGGTCGGGGGCTGTCTCCGCGGTCGCACCGGCGGGGAATGTCTCCCGTCTAGGAGATAATTTGCTTCTTAATTGGCTTGATTTTCTTACACACAGTACGAAACAGGGCGAACCGCTAAGTACTTCGTGCGGGCTTACCGGCCCGGAACCGACACAGGGGCGAGGGTTAAGCTCGCCGGAAGTGCTTATCGGCCCGAAATCGTCACAGGGGTGAGGGTTAAGCTCGCCGGAAGTGCTAATCGGCCCGAAATCGTCACAGGAGTGAGGGTTAAGCTCGTCGGAAGCACTAGCCATGCAAAAAAGCTAACATCCAACACCCATCACAAAGCCAGATTTATAATTTTAATCATTTGTTCAATATTTTTACAATGGGTGTTTGATGACATG